>NZ_JBSGHL010000019.1:0-136663 GCF_053604375.1 Streptomyces sp. NPDC004031
CCACACTTCAACAACAACAACACGCAACACCTCTTTGGTCTTGGGTTTATTGGTGATCTCCGGGGTCCCCTCCCGACCGCCCCCCCGCGCCGCCGGGCCCGGCGGCGCGGGACGCGCCCGCCTCGGCGCCCCCGTCCCGCACGGCGCCCCACGGCCGGGTCGGGCCGTCCGGCCGGGATCAGACCGGCGACGGGGCGCGGCCGCGGGCCGGGGCGACGCTCGTGGTGGTCGCCGTCGTGCAGTTCATGGTGTCGCTCGACGTCTCCGTCGTGAATCTCGGACTTCCCCGGATCGCCCGCGGGCTCGGCTTCGGGGCCAGCGGGCTGACGTGGGTCATCCATGCCTACGCGCTGACCTTCGGGGGTCTGCTGCTGCTCGGCGGGAAGGCGGCCGACCGGTACGGGCGCAAGCGCGTCCTCACCCTCGGGCTCGCACTGTTCGGACTGGCGTCGCTCGCCGGGGGGCTGGCGCAGCAGCCGGGGCAACTCGTCGCCGCCCGCGCGGTGCAGGGCGTCGGGGCGGCGGTGCTCGCGCCCGCCGCGCTCGCGCTGCTCACCGCGGCGTATCCGCAAGGGCGGGCGCGGGTGCGGGCGTTCGGGGTGTGGAGCGCGATGAACGCGGCGGGCGGCGCGCTCGGCGTCGTCATCGGCGGGCTGCTCACGCAGTACGCGAGCTGGCGCTGGGTGATGTTCGTGAACGTCCCCATGGCGGCCACCGCGCTGGTCCTCGCCTGGCGCGGTGTCGCGTCCGGTCCGCGGGGGGCGCGCGGCGGGCGCCCGGACGTCCTCGGCGCGGCCTTGGCCACGGGCGGGATGACGCTGCTGGTCTTCGGCATCGTCCGCACCGACGGGCGCGGCTGGGCGTCCGGCGCGACGCTCGGCACGCTCGCGGCGGCCGTGGTGCTGCTGGTGTCCTTCGTGGTGGTCGAGCGGCGGACGACCCGCGAACCCCTGGTCCGGCCGGGCCTGTTCGGCAACCGCAACGTCACCGCGGCGAACGCCTTCAACCTGCTGGTCGGGGCGGCCATGACCCCGGCTTTCTATTTCCTGTCCCTGTACCTCCAGGGGGTCGTGGGGGAGGGCCCGGCGCTCACCGGCGCGATGTTCCTGCCCTTCACCTTCGCGCTCGTGCTCGGCTCCGTCCTCGCGGTGAAGCTCGGCTACCGCGCGGCCCCGCGCACCCTGCTGGTGACCGGCGGCCTCGTGACGGCCGCGGGCCTGGCCTGGTTCGGGCAGATCGACGCGGGCGGCACCTTCGTACGGGACGTGCTCGGCCCCTCCCTCGTCGCGGGCACCGGCTTCGGCCTGTGCCTGGGCCCCGTCGTCTCGACGGCCACCACCGGTGTCGCCCCGGGGGAGGCGGGCACGGCCTCGGGCCTGCTCAACAGCTCCCGCCAGATCGGCGCGTCCCTCGGCCTGGCCGCCCTCGGCACGGCGGCCCAGCACCGCACCGGCGCCACCCCCACCCCCGCCGCCCTCACCTCCGGCTACGCCCTCGCCCTCATCCTCGGCGCGGCCCTGGCCCTCGCGGCGGTGGCCCTCGCCCTGACGATCCTGCGCCCGGCGGGCGGCCGGGCGCCGGGCGCGCGGGCCGTGGCGTGACGCTCACGGCGGGGTCCGCGCGCAGCCCGCGCACACCGTCCTGGCCGTAGGCGAGGATCGCGGCGCCGCCCCCCCACTCCCCCGGGCGGGCGGCCCGTCGTACTGTCCGCCGACGGCCGACACCCCCCGTGGGTGTCGGTCGGGGCGGCCTCGGAGGCCGCGTGCGCGGCCGTGCGGCCCGGCGGGGGTCAGGCCGGTGTCGCCTCCAGGATCGACAGCGGGGACGCCGTCGGGACCGTGCGGGCCAGCTGGAAGCCGGCGGTGGTCAGGAGGGTGCGGAATTCGGCCTCGGTGCGTTCGCGGCCGCCGACCAGGAGGAGCATGTCGAGGTCGGAGAGCTTGCCGGGGTGGGCGCCGTTGCCCTCGGGGATGATGAGTTCGATGATCAGCAGGCGGCCGCCGGGGGCGATGGCGCGGCGCACGTTGCGCAGGATCAGCGCCACCTCCTCGTCGGGCCAGTTGTGGAGGACGTTCTTGAGCAGGTAGCAGTCGCCGCCCTCCGGCACGTGCTCCAGGAAGGAGCCGGCCTCGACGCAGCCGCGGCCGGTGAGGCCCGCCTCGCGCAGGGTGTCCTCCGCGCCCGCGACCGCCGAGGACAGGTCGAAGACGGTGCCGGTGGTGTGCGGGGCCCGCGCCAGGATCGCGGTGAGCATCGCGCCCTGGCCGCCGCCGACGTCCACGACGGAGGTGAAGGGGGTGAAGTCGTAGGCGGCGGTGACGGGCGCGAGGGTGAAGTGCGAGAAGTCGCTCATGGCGTCGTTGAAGACGTCGGCCAGTTCCTCGTTCTTCTCGAAGAACGTCCAGACGTCGACACCGCGGACCTTCTCCATGACGGGTTCGCCGGTGCGTACGGCGTCCAGCAGATAGGACCAGTGCTCGCGCTGCTCGGGCGCGTTGGTGAACATCGCGATCGAGCGCAGCGACATCTGCGCGTCCGAGCGCAGCGTGCTCGCGAGCGAGGTCAGCGCGTAGCGGCCGGAGCGGTCGGCGCGGAAGACGCCGTAGCTCGCCAGCGCCCGCAGCAGCCGGTGGACGCCGTCCGGGTCGGCGCCGACCGTCCGGGCGATCTCCTTCGGGGTGTGCGGGCCGTCGGCGAGCGCGTCGGCGATGCCGAGGGTGGCGGCGACCTGGAGGGCCTGGCTCACCATCCCCGCGGTGATCATCTCCAGCATGGTGACGGGGGGCGGCATCATCTTCTGGTGCAGCCGGAAGACGCTCTCCCGGAGCCGTTCGACGATCCGCACGAGCCGGGGCGGCGGCATCTTCTGACCGCCGGGCACGGGCCGGCTCCTCGCCGCCCGGTGCGCTTCGGGGGACGGTAAGGACTGCGGGGCCCGCGCCGCCTCCGCCTCCGGCCGGTCCTCGCGCGCCTCCCGGTCCTCGCGCGCCTTGCTGATGTCCGACACCTTCTGGTCCTGGGTCCTGCTTCCCGGCGGGTTCCCCGGCATCGCAACTCCCTACGGTACGTAGCCCCGTCGGCACCCTGCGGTTTCGCGCGTCGCGGACCGGTCGTGTCGGCGACACCTGGGTGGCGGGTTCTCGTCCCAGCGTGTCCGTCCCCTGAGTTGTCAGGCAGAATTGTCGCGGGAGACGAGACAAAGACGGGCTAGTGGTCTGGGGGAGGCTGGTGGGACGCCCCGAACGAGCCGTCGATCCCGGGGCCGGGCCGGTGGCCGAATTCGCCGCGCAGTTACGTGCCTTGCGGCAGTCCGCCGGAGCGCCGTCCTACCGGACGATGGCCCGCGCGGCACACTACTCCGCGTCCACCCTCGCCCGCGCCGCCGGCGGCAGCGCCCTGCCGACCCTGGACGTCGCCCTCGCCTACGTCGAGGCGTGCGGCGGGGATCAGGCCGCGTGGCGCGAGCAGTGGCGCAACGTGGTGTCGGGTACGCGCCGCGGGGCCGCCCGCCCGGTGCCGTCCCCGGTGCCGGTGCCGCGGGTCAAGAGCCCGCCGCCCGACGTGCCCACGCCCCGCCAGCTCCCGGCGGGCACCCGGCACTTCACCGGCCGTGACGAGGAACTGCGGCGGATCTCCGCCCAGTTGCTGACGCGCGACACCGAAGGCGCGGCCCCGCACGGCCAGGCCGCCGTCGTCACCACCGTCTGCGGCGGCGGCGGGATGGGCAAGACGAGCCTCGTCCTGGAGTGGGCCCGGCGGCACGCGGCCGCCTTCCCCGACGGCCAGCTCTACGTCAACCTGCGCGGATTCGACTCCGGCGGCCCGCCCGTCGATCCGGCCACCGCCCTGCAGGGCTTCCTCCAGGCGCTGGGGATGCCGCAGGAGGCGATCCCGCCCGCGCTCGACGCGCAGGCGGCGCTCTACCGCAGCATGGTCGCCGGGCGGCGGATGCTGGTGGTGCTGGACGACGCGGCCGACACCCGGCAGGTGGTGCCGCTGCTGCCGGGCAGCGGCTCGGCCCCCGTGCTGGTCACGAGCCGGCGGCGGCTGGACGGGCTGGCCACCACGCACGACGCGCGCCGCATCCGGCTCGACGCGCTGCCCGCCGACGACGCGCGCGAGCTGCTCAGCCGGCGCCTGGGGCTGGAGCGGGTGGCCGCGGAGCCCGCGGCGGCCGAGGAGATCCTCGACCGCTGCGGCGGCCTGCCGCTCGCGCTGACGATCGCGGCGGCGCGCTGGGGCGCCCGGGACGGCTTCCCGCTCGCCGACCTGGCCGCCGAACTGCGCGACGAGAGCGCCCGGTTGGACGCGCTGGAGGTCGAGGGCTCGCTCGTGGGCCTGCGGGCGGCGCTGGAGTCGTCGTACCGGGCGCTGTCCGAACCGGCGGCGGCGCTGTTCGCGCTGCTGGGGTCGGTGCCGTACGCGGAGGTCAGCACGGAGGCGGCGGCCGGTCTGACGGGTCAGCCGCCGCAGCGGACCGCGGCGCTGCTGCGTGAGCTGGACGACGCGCATCTGGTGGCGCAGCCGGTCCCGGGCCGCTACCGCACGCACGCCCTGGTGCGGCTGTACGCGGCCGAGCGGGGCCGGGCGCAGCCGCGCGCGCAGGTGGAGGCGGCGTGTGCCCGGCTCGACGACTTCTACCTGCACTCCCTCTTCCGGGCCGAGCGCCGGCTCTACCCGCAGCGGGCGGCCATCGCGCTGCCCGAGCCGGTCGAGGGGGCCGGGCCGATGCGTTTCACGGGGCTCACGGAGGCGCTGGCCTGGCTCGACACCGAGTACGTCAACCTCGCGGTGCTGCGTGAGGACGCTGTCGCGCGCGGCCGTCACGAGGTGGTCTGGAAGACGGCGTGGGCCCTGATGACGTACCGCATCCGGCGCGGCAGGATGCGGGACGACCTGGTGTCGTGGCGGGACGCGCTGGCGGCGCTGCCGCACCTGGCCGGGCAGCCCGAGGCGGCGTACATGGTGCGCTGCGGCTACGGCGGCGCCAGCGTGCGGGCGGGCCGGCACACGGAGGGGCTGCCGCACCTGCGGCGGGCCAGGGCGCTGGCGGAGGCGGCCGGAGACGTCTTCTGCCTGGCCGAGGCGCATTTCCACCTGGCCGCCGCCGACCACTACGCGGGCGAGGGCCGCCAGTCGCTGGCCGACGCCACGCAGGCGCTCGCCCTCTTCCGTACGCTCGGCGACCCGGTCTGGATCGGGCTGTCCCTGAACGCGGCGGCCCGCGCCGCCACCCACGTCGGCGCCTACCGCGAGGCGCACGCCCACGCGCAGGCCGCGTACGTCCTGGCGCGCGCGCACGAGCAGACCGACGCGGAGGCCGAGGCCTCCGTCAACCTCGGCTTCATCGCCCAGCGCACCGGCGACCCGGCCTCCGCTCTGGCGCACTACGAGCACGCGGTGCGCATCCACCGCACCCGCCGCAATGTCTACTTCGAGGCCGACGTCCTCGAACAACTCGGTTACGCCCAGGCGCATCTGGGCCGCGCCGCCGCCGCCCGCGCGGCCTGGCGGCAGGCCGCCGAGTCCTACCGCGTCCAGTGGCGCCTGCCCGAGGCCGACCGCGTGGACCGCCTGCTGTCCGACCACCCCGACGCGGGCACCCCGCTGATCCCGACGCCGTCCGGGATCATGTGCTTCTCCGTCGTCCGGACCTGACCGGACCTGACCACATCTGACCGGACCGGGCTCCGGGCCGCCGGGACAGCAGGGCGAATCCCGTGGGAGCACTGGGCCCCGCTGTCCGATTTGCGGGCATATGCCAGCGATGTCAGCCTGGAGATCCAACCGGAAAGAAGGAGATGGTCCCATGGCTACGGAGCTGACAGCCCCGGTCGAGACGGCGGCGCTCGCCGCTGAGGTCGAAGGACTGCTGGATTCCGCAGAACCGGAAGGCATCTACCGCGACAGCCGCGAGTGCTTCGGCGGCCTGCTCCTCGCAGGACTGCTGCTCGTGTCGCCCCCGACCCCCCGGCCCGTGAAGACGGACGACCGCTGACGGCAAGGGGAGACCATTGGCCGAGCAGGCGCAGGAGAACTCTCCCCTGAGCGCTGCGGTGGCCGATGTCGCCAACGGAGTCGCCCTCGCCCTTGACGGCGAGGGCGGCTCCTACGCGCTGTCGGCCCTTCTCGCACAGGACGACCGGGTGGCGCTCGCCGCGATCCGGGTACTGGGCGCGGATGTGCTCGCGCCCTACGCGCTGGGGCCGGACCCCGCGCGGGGCGGCGGGGACGCGCCCGACGCACGGCTCGTACGGGAGGCGCTGGCCGCCTACCCGCCGGGGGCCGACGCCTCCGACGTGTCGTGGTGGAGCTACCGCGGGCTCGCCGAGGCGTCCCGCGCCTATCTGCCCGCGGCCGCGGACGTGCTGACCGACGCGGCGGGCGGCGGGGACGACGTGTGGGTGCGCACCGACCCGTGGCCCAAGCTCGCGCACCGCGCCGCCCAGCTCGCCGCCCTCTCGCTGCCGGGCCTGGCCCCCGCGCTCGCGTCGGGCCTGGCCGCGCGGACGGACGACCTCGCGCGCGGCTTCGTGCGGGCGGTGCGGCGGCGCGACTGGCTCCAGGCCTCCGGGATCGGGCGCTGGCTGGTGCGCGCCCCGGACGTCCCCGGCTCGCTCGGGCTCGACGCGGGCCTGGTGTACGTCCACCGGATGAGCGGCGGCGACCCCCGGGTGGCCCTGCACACCACGGCCGCCCGCCGCTTCCCCGGCGGCGGCCCCCGGTGAGCCCGGCGGAGGGGGCCGACGGGCTCGGCCACCTCCTCGACGACGTCGCCGCCGGGGCGCTGCGCCGGCTCGACGCCATGCGCCCGTGCTTCCGGCTGCCCGCCGACGTCACGACCGACGCCGATCCCAACCTCACCCTCAAGCCGCTCGGGGAGCTGGCCGAGCTGATGCGGGTCGTCGTCGCCCTGCATCCGCTGTCCGCCGTCCGGGACGCGGCCGCCGAGCTGTTCGCCTTCGCGTGGAAGGAGGCGCGCGGCGGCGAGCTGTTCGCCGAGCTGGTGCACGGCGAGCCCGCGGCGACGTATCCGGTGGAGCTGTACGGGGTCTTCGCGGGCGCGGGCCTGCGGCATCCGGGGGCCGAGGAGCTGATCGGCGCGACGACGGGGCTGCGCCGGTGGCGGGTCGCCCGCGACGACCACACCCGCACCCTCGGCGTGCTCAACGCGGAGTCCCGTATCGGCCTGCCGCCGCACGCCGACTTCGCCGACGTCCTCGCCCGTACCGGCCTGGGGCTGCGCCCGGAGCCGTGGGCGCTGGACCGCACGGGCGCGTACGGGATCACGCACGACGTCTTCCACACCACCGACTGGGGCCGGGCGCCCGAGCGGCTGCCCGCGGACCTCGCGGCCTACCTGCGGCTGTGGCTGCCCGCCTGGACGCAGGTCTGGTCCGAGGAGCGGCTGTGGGACCTGACGGGCGAGTTCCTGGCGGTGGCCGCGTGCCTGCCGGGGTGCCCGCCGGACCCGCGGATGTGGGCCCGCTTCGCCGCCGCCCGCACCCCCGACGGCGCCGTGCCGGAGAGCGGCGACCCGCCGCCGCCGGGCGCGACGGAGCACGAGACCTTCCTCGCCTGCTACCACTCCACCCTCGTGGCCGTCTTCGCGGCCACGCTCGCCCGAGCATCCATGGAAAGCGAGGCCACACCGTGACCGCGAGCGCCGCATCTCCCGCGCTGCTGCACGCCGTCGGCGACCGGGCGCTGGCCTGGCTGGACGCCAACCGCGAGCACTTCCGGCTCACCGACGACGACCGCGCCACGGGCCGCGGGATCGTCGAACGGCTCAAGCCGGTCGGCGAGCTGGCGGTCAACATGCGGGTGCTCGCGCGCGAGGGTGTCGCGGGCTCGCGGCAGCACGAGGCCTCCACACGGCTGCTGGACTTCGCGTGGCGCGACCTGCTCGACGGCGGCAACCTGCTGGCCGAACTCCAGCGCCAGGAGCCGATGTCGCCGGTCCCGCTGGAGATCTACGCGAGCCTGCACGAGCTGGGCCACCGCCACCCCGGCCTGGAGGCGGCCATCAACCTCGCCCGCACGACGGTGAGCTGGCAGGCGCTGGAGATGATGCCGAACCGGCGGCTCGGGGTGCTCAACGCCGAGCGCAAGATCGGGCTGATGCCCAGCGGCGACCGGGAGCAGGCCCTCGCGGCGACCTGGCTCGGCCGCACGCCCGAACCGTGGACCGTGCAGCTGCACATCGCCTACCACATCACGCACACCGTCTTCCATCTCACCGACTGGGGTGCGGACCCGGACGGCATCCCGCCCGCTGTCGCCGACTACCTCGCGCGCTACCTGCCCGCCTGGCTGGAGGACTGGGCCGAACTCGAACACTGGGACCTGGTCGGCGAGTTGCTGGTGGTCGACGCGTGCCTGCCGCGCCCCGCGCTGGACCCCTCGCTGTGGGAGCGGTACGCCGCCGTGCAGGGCCCCGACGGCGCCATGCCGGTGCGCGGCGCGCTGCCCGAGGGCGACCCGGCCACCGTCTTCGACGAGGTCCACCACCCCACGCTGGTCGCGGCGTTCGCGTCCGCGATGGCCACCTCGCGCGCGCTGTCCGCGGACGTGGCGGCGTGACGGCGACCCTCCCGCCGCCCACCACCGCCTCCGCCACGGCCCCCGAAGTCCCGCTGGCGCAGGCCGCCCTGGCACGCGTCCGCGCCCCCGACGTCGTCCTCGCCGTCAGCCGCGCGGGCCGCCGCACGTACACGACGGGCGGTACGGGTACGGGCGGTACGGATACGGGCGGCGGCGGGCGCGAGCAGCTCGCGTACGGGCTCGGCTCGCTCACCAAGACGTTCACGGTACTGCTGCTGGCCGACCTCGCCCGCGCGGGCGCCCTCACCCTCGACGACCCGCTCACCGCCCACCTCCCGGACAGCGGCGCGGGCCCGTACCGCGCCGCCGCCGACCGCATCACCCTGCGCCACCTGGCCACCCACACCTCGGGCCTGCCCCGCGTGCCGCGCGACCTGCTGGCCCCGGCGGTCCTGCACCCGCAGACCAACGGCTACGCCGGGTACACCCGCGAGCGCCTGCTCGCCGCCCTCGCCGCCACCCGTCCGCGGCACGCGCCCGGCACCCGCTGGCACTACTCCAACCTCGGCATCGCCCTGCTCGGCCCGGTCCTGGAGCGCGCGGGCGGCGCCCCCTACCCGGAGCTGCTGGCCCGCCGCGTGCTGCGCCCGCTCGGCCTGACCGGTGCGGGGGTCGGCCCGGACGCGGCCACCGCGGCGGCCCCGGCCACCGGGTACCTGGGGAACGGCCGCACCCCCGTGCCCGCCGTCGACATGGCGGCCTTCGCCCCCGCGGGCGGCCTGCTCGCCACCCCCGCGGACCTGCTCACGTACGCCGAGGCCCTGCTCGACCCGCGGGCGGGGGCGCTGCGCGACGTGCAGGTGCCGCAACTGCGCCGCCGCACGCCCCGGCACCGCGGCGAGGTGCACACGCTGACGTGGTACCAGCACCCGGCGCCCGGCGGCCCGCTGCTCTTCCACGCGGGCGCGACCTTCGGCCAGCAGTGCTTCCTCGGTTTCCACCCGGCGACCCGCACCGCGGTCGCTGGCTTCGCGACCCGGCACGACCGGCTGACCGCGATCGTCGGCGCGTCGTACGGGCTGCTGCACGCCCTCACGGCGTTGTGATCATCGGAATCGGTCCACCCGGTACACCGAGAAATAGCCCGATAGAGCCGCAAAAACCATCAGAGCTTGGCACGGGTCCCAAAGTTCGGCAAAGCTGGGCAAAGTTTTCGGCATGTGCATATGCCGTGCGTCCATGCCCTGCGCATGCCCTCGTGCGTGCGCGCGGCACGTCCCCGCATGCCCGGTGCCTGCCACCACCACAGCCAGCCAGGGAGAACGCGTGCAGTACGGAACCGTCCTGCGGAACGAGATCGCCTCCGCCGGGACCACCCCGCTCATCGGGGTCTACGACATGTATTCCGCCTCTATCGCAGCCCAGCACTACAACGGTTTCTTCGTCTCCGGATTCGGTTTCGCCGCCTCCTACTACGGCCTCCCCGACATCGGCTTCATCGCCTGGCCGGACATGGTCGCCTTCGCCGAACGGCTGCGGCTCGCGTTCCCCACGCACCACCTGCTCGTGGACATCGACGACGGCTACGTGGACCCGGAGGTCGCCTGCCACGTCGTGCAGCGGCTGGAGCGGGCGGGCGCGTCCGGCGTCATCCTGGAGGACCAGAAGCGGCCGCGCCGCTGCGGGCACGCCGACGGCAAGCTCACGCTGCCGCTGGAGGAATACCTGGAGAAGCTGGAGCTGGTCCTCGCCAGCCGGACCGACCTGCTGGTCGTCGCCCGTACCGATGCCACCGAGGAGTCCGACATCCTGCGCCGGGCCGCCGCGCTCGCCGAGACGGACGCGGACGTCGTGCTCGTCGACGGGGTGCGCAGCGTCGAGTGGATCCACCGCATCCGCGAGGTGATCGGCGACAAGCCGCTGCTCTTCAACCAGATCGGCGGCGGCAAGTCCCCGCGGCTGTCGCTGGGCGAACTCACCGACCTCGGCGTGGACGTCGCGATCTACAGCACACCGTGCCTGTTCGCCGCGCACACCGCGATCGAGAACGCGCTCACCGGCCTGAAGGAGGCGGACGGGCGGCTGCCCGAGGTACGCGGCGCGGGCGCGGTCGGCGTCGCCGGATCCACCCAGCTGCTGGAGCGCAACATCAGCCGCCACCACGGCACTTCGGGCGTCCCGCACGACCGCACGCCGGTCGGCGCGCCCGTCGGCGTCTGAGCGGGGCGCGCGCGATGAGCGGCAGGCACGCCGGTCCCGGCCGAACGGCCGCACGCCGGGCGGGCGTCGCCTCCCTGCTGGCGGCGGGCCTGCTGGCGGCGGGCGCCGGATGGACCCCGGCGTTCGCCGCCGAGGGCGGCGGTACGACGACGGGTACGGCGGCCGGTACGGCGGCGGGCGGGACGAACCCCGCGCCCGCCGCGCCCCCTTGCTGCCGTGACGACGACGAGCCCGAGCAGCCCGAGCAGACGCACGGCGACAACAACGGGCTCCTGGTCATCGACAACTCCAACGCCGACTCCTGGCTGGAGGTCGACCGGACCCTCAACACGATGCTGCACAGCAAGGGCACGGCCGGCAGCGACCACGACGGGGACGGCGGCGACATCGACGTCACCCACGAACCCTCCGACGGCACGGGCCCGCAGCCCGCGTCCGCACCGGAGGAACCGGAAGGAGACGACTGAGGTGCCCGTACCGCCCCGGCCGCCGAAGCCGAGCCCCGACCCCGGCTCCGGCTCACCGCACGCGGGTCCGCACAGCCCGGACTCCCGCCCGACAGGGCGGGCCCCGGCCTCCCGCGCGCCCGGCGGCCGGGGCTCCTCCCGCCGGGGGGCGGGGGTCGCGGGGTCCGGCACGCCCGGGGGCGGCGGCTCCGCCACGTTCGGGGGTGGCGGCTCCTCCGCGCAGGGAGCGGCGGGTTCCGGCTCCGGCACGTCGGGGGGTTCCGGTGCCTCCGGCGGGCGGCGGGTCGGCGTGCTGCGGCGGGTGGCCGATCCGTACATGGCCGCCCTCGCCGGTACGGTCGCCCTCGCCGCGGTGCTGCCCGCCGAGGGCGGCGCGGACGTCGCCGCCGGGGATGCGGCGGACCTCGCGATCGGGCTGCTCTTCTTCCTCTACGGCAGCAGGCTCTCCGCCCGCGAGGCGGTCGAGGGGCTGCGCGGCTGGCGGCTGCACTCCGTCGTCGTCGCGGCGACGTTCGTGCTCTTCCCGCTGCTCGGCCTCGCGGTCGGCGCGGCCGCCACCCCCGCGCTGCTCAGCCCGCAGCTCGCGACGGGACTGCTCTTCCTGTGCGTGGTGCCGTCCACCGTGCAGTCGTCGATCGCCTTCACCTCCACCGCCCGCGGCAACGTCGCCGCGGCGATCTGCGCGGGCACGTACAGCAGCCTGCTCGGCATGCTGCTCACCCCGCTGCTCGCGGCCTGGCTCATCGGCTCCACCGTCCGCTTCTCCGCGGACGGCCTCGCCGCGCTCGGCCTCCAGCTCGTCGCACCCTTCCTCGCGGGCCAGCTCCTGCGCCGCTGGACGAGCGGCTTCGTCACCCGCCACAAGCGCGTCCTCGGACGCCTCGACCGCGTGTCCATCCTGCTGGTCGTCTACACGGCCTTCAGCAAAGGCGTGTCCGAGGGCATCTGGCACCAGGTGACCCTGCCGCGCCTGGCCGCGCTCCTCCTCCTGGAGGCGGTGATGCTCGCGGTCGCCCTCGGAGCGACGTCGCTCGCCGCGCGGCGCCTCGGCTTCCCGGAGGAGGATCGCATCGCGATCGTCTTCTGCGGCTCGAAGAAGAGTCTGGCCACGGGCTTGCCCATGGCCGCGGCGCTTTTCGGCCCGCGGGCCGGGCTGGCGATTCTGCCGCTGATGCTTTTCCATCAGATGCAGCTCGCGGTGTGCGCGGTGATCGCGACCCACTGGTCGCGCCGCCCCGCACCCTCCCCGGCCGCGCCGGAGCAGCCCGCCCTCGCGTAGGGCGGCATCCGTTTTTTAGGGGCGCGGGGAACTGCGCGCTCAGCCACCCACGTGGCGCGGGTCGTCACCGACCCGAAGGGGCAGTTCGGTCCGTGCCGGACCACCGGCCGGTGGTGGGCTGGTCGCGCAGTTCCCCGCGCCCCTAAAAACGGGGGCCCGGCGCGGTAGCGCAAAGGCTCGGGCGCCGGGGGGCGTAAAGATTCCGATAAAATGAGCCCCGGTGTGCCGGGAAGCCTGGTCGGCGAGGGTGCGGCGGTCGCGCAAGTGCGGCGGTCGGCCCTCCGCCGTGATGGGGTCGTACGCAAGGTGCACGCTGTAGGGGTCGTTCTTCTGCTGGTCGTTCTGGGCACTGTGGTGGCGACGTTCGCGCGCCGGTGGCAGTTGCCCGCGCCGTCCGTGCTGGTGCTGGCCGGGGTCGGGGTGGCGCTCGTGCCGGGGGTGCCGGCGCTCGACCTGCCGCCGGAGGCCATCGCGCTGGTGGTGCTGCCACCGCTGCTGTACGCGTCCGCGGAGGAGTTGTCGCTGCGGGATCTGCGGATGGTGTGGCGGCCGGTGACGGTGCTCGCGCTGGGGCTGGTCTTCGCGTCGGCGGCGGCGATCGGGTTCGTGGCCGTGGCGGTGACGGGGCTGCCCCCGGAGATGGCGTTCGTGCTGGGGGCGGTGCTGGCCAGTACCGATCCGGTGGCGGTGACGGCGCTGGGGCGGCGGCTCGCGCTGCCGGGCCGGGTGCAGGTGCTGGTGCAGGCGGAGAGCCTGTTCAACGACGCGACGTCGCTGGTGCTGTTCAAGGTCGCGGTGGGCCTGGCGGTGGCGGTGGGCGGCGCGGTGAGCGTGCCTGCCGCGGGTGGGGAGTTCCTGCTGCTGGGCGGTGGCGGGGCCGCGGTCGGCGGGGCGGTCGCCGGGGTGGTGTGGCTGATCCGGCGGCGTACCACCGATCCGGTGCTGGACACGGTGATCGCGCTGGTCACCCCGTACGCGGCTTATGTGCTGGGCGAGTCGGCGCACACCTCGGGGGTGACCGCGGTCGTCGTCGCGGGGGTGCTGCTGGGGCGTACGGGGCAGAAGCTGAGCGACGCGCACATACGGCTCCAGGTGCACGCGGTCTACGCGGTGGTGGTGTTCCTGCTGGAGAGCGTCGTCTTCGGCGTCATCGGGCTGGAGCTGCCCGCGCTGGTGGAGGATCTTCCCGCGGGCAGTCAGTGGTGGCCGGTGCAGGCGCTGGGGCTGGCCGCGGTGCTGCTGGCCGTACGGGTGCTGTGGGCGCTGCCGCTGACGCGGGGGGTGCGGCCGGCCGGGGCGGCGGGGCGGTTGTCGTGGCGGGCCGCCGGGGTCGTGACGTGGGCCGGGACGCGCGGGGTGATGCCGCTCGCCGCCGCGCTGTCGATCCCGCTGACCGCGGACGACGGGACGCCGCTGGACGGGCGGCCGCTGGTCCTGGTGCTCACCACGGCCGTCGTCGTCCTCACCCTCGTCGTGCAGGGGCTGACCCTCGCCGGGGTGGTGGGCCGCTCCGGTCTGGCGCTGGAGCCCGAGCACACCGCCCGTGAGGAGGCCGTCGCGCGGGAGGCGCTGAGCCGTGCCGCCCTGGCCCATGTGGATGTGCTCGCCGAGCTGGAGGCCGTGCCGGGCACGGCGGTGGAGCGCGCCCGGCGTGCCTTCGCCGACCGCCTGGAGCGTACGGACGGGGGCGGTGACGGTAACGGCCACGGAAACACTGTGGACGAGGCCTACCGCCAGCTCCGCCAGGAGGCCATCATCGTGCAACGCGAAGAATTGCTCCGCCTCTACGACGGCCACCGCATCAGCGACACCACCCGGCGCCGACTCCAACTCGACCTCGACCGCGAGGAAGCCGCTCTCGGCGGCGTCTAGGGCTCCCCTCACCCCTCCCCACCGGCGGATTCGGGCACTGACAGTGCGGCCGGATACGGTGCGGGGCCGGGACCGAACACGCGGGACGCGCACGCCCGGCACACACCGCACGCGCACATCATCAGCACACCGCACGAGCACACAGCACAGGGGGAAGAGACCGTGGGAGCCAAGACCGGATTGCTCGGGTACGCCGACGGCGCCGTACCGGACGCGCTGCGGCAGGTGGCGGCGGCGGGGGAGCCGGACCGGGAGCGGACGTACGCGCTCATGCGGCGGCTGTACCCGGGGTGGGTGCTCACCCCCGCCCCGGACGGCACCCTCGACGACACCTATCCCGCCAACGGCACGGCGTTCGCCGGGAGTTGGCCCGGTCTGGACCTGGTGTGCGACAAGGGCGTGATGCTGGACTTCCCTTCCCAGCTGCCCGCCCGGCTGGTCGAGGCGAGCCGGGGGCGGCGGCTGGTGCTGCACGCCATGCACAGTGTCGTCGACTGGCTGGCCTTCGCGGTGTGGGAGGACGGTGTGCTCGTGCGTTCGCTGAGCGTCTCCCCGGAGGGCGGGATCACCGAGGACATCGGTGAGCCGCTGCCCTTCGAGCGCCCCTACTGGGCCGGTGACCGCCCCGCGGACATCGTGCCGTGGCCCGACGAGGACGAGGAGGAGGAGCCGTACGCGCTGCCCTTCCACCCGCTGGAGTTCGGCGCCGACGCGCTGCGCGCCCTCTTCGGCTTCACCCTGGAGGGCTCTCCCGGCCGGGCGGACGTCGCCCCGGGGGCGGTGCCGCTGCGCGGGTTCGCGCTGCGCGACCCGGCGGGCCCGACGCCGGAGGAGCGGGCGGCGGAGATCCGGCGGCTGGTCGAGTCGATGCCCCCGGCGCGCTTCTACGGTCTCCAGCCGGACGGCACGCTCGCGGAGGTCGCCCCGCCGTTCGCGAACGACAGGCCCTGAGCCTGCCCGGCAGGCACCCGTCCGCCCGGACGGGGGGATACCCGGTGTGCATGGTCACAGCCGTGTCGTATGCTGCGCACAGCAGCCGCGCATCGCACATCTGACCGGTTTCCCGAGGATGGCGCGAGGGTTCCGAGGCGCTCTCGACTCCGGCGGGTTCACCGGATTTTCCTGTGGGGGGAAACACTGTGCGTAGGCGCAGCATCTCGACCGCGACAGCGCTCGCGGTCACGTTCAGTTCGGTGGCGCTGACCGTCGCGGTGGCGGGTTCCGCCGCCGCGGCGTCGGCAGTCGTCACCTCACCCGGCGGCATCGCCGTCGACGGTGCACTGCAGAAAGTCTTCGTCGGCGACCGTTCGTCGGGGAAGATCGTGGCCACCGACTACAACGGCACGGTGGTCGACTCGGTGAGCGGTATCAGCGGGGTCTCCGACCTGACGCTGTCCGACGACGGGACCGTCCTCTACGCGGCTTCCGAGGGCGCCCACCAGATCGTGGCCCTGGACGCGGCCACCCTCGACGTCAAGACCCGCTACTCCGTCGCCACCAACAAGGGCCCGCGCTACGTGGAGTTCTCCGCGGGCAAGGTCTGGTTCACGTACGGCGACCAGGGGAACGGCAACCTGGGGTCGGTGGACCCGTCCGTGACGGCCGCCGCCCCCGCGTCGGCCCGGTCGCTCACCGCGGACCCGTCGGAGCCTCCGGCGGCCGACCCGACCGCCGAGCCGACCGCGGACCCGACGCAGTCCGCGACGCCCGAGCCGACCGGCACGGCGACCGCGGAGCCGACGGAGCCGCCGACGCCCGACCCGAGCGACTCCCCGACGCCGGAGCCGACGCAGTCCGCGACGCCCGAGCCGAGCGACACCGGGGCGCCCGAGCCGACGGAGAGCGCCTCGCCGGAGCCGACGGCTCCGACGACCGACCCGACGCCGACTCCGGTGGATCCGGTGACGCTCGGGCAGTTCCCGGGGATCTGGGGTCCGGGCATCCTCGACACCAACCCGTCGGCCCCGGGCGTCCTCGTCATCGGCCAGACCGGTATCTCCACGGACTCGATGGCCGTCGTGGACGTCTCCAGCGGCGTCCCGCAGCGCACCGCCTGGTACGCGGGCGACTACACGCTGAACTCCGGCATCTACGACATCGACCTGGTGCCCGGCTCCTCGCAGGTGCTGGTCAACGGCACACAGCTGGACAACTACGCGGACGGGAAGTTCAGCGCCGGCAGCGCCTACCCCGGGGGTCAGCTCGCCGACGTCGCCGCCGACGGGCTGGTCGCCCAGGGGTCGGGGACCAACGTGGCGGTCTACCGGCCGAACGCCACCAAGCCGCTCCGCACGTACGCGGTCGGCGGGTCGGTCGGCGACCTGGCGTGGGCCCCGGACTCCTCGCGTGTCTTCGCGCTCGTGGGAAGCGGCAGCAGCTACACCCTCAAGCCGCTCACCGACCCGACGAAGAACGTCCCGACCCTGACGGTGAGCGCCCCGGCGACGGCCACCCGCGCCAAGCCCCTGACGGTGACGGGCAAGCTGTCCACGACCGTACCGGTGGCCGCGGGCACCAAGCTCCAGGTCGTCCGTACCGACATGGCGAGCCCCAACGGCAGGGGGCTGGTCGCGGCCACCCTCAAGGCGGACGGGACGTACGCCTTCACCGACGTCCCGCCGGTCGGCGGCACGGTCACGTACAAGGTCACCTACCTGGGTGACGCCGGGCACCTGGCGGTCAGCGCGTCCCGCAGCGTCCTGGTCCCGCGCAACGCGACGACGCTGACCCTGAGCAACACCGGCAAGACGTACAACTACCACTCCACGGTCACCTTCACCGCGCACCTCGGTCCGACGTACCGCAACCGCGTCGTCGAGATCTGGGACGATCCGTACGGCACGGACATGGGCAAGAAGCTGCTGAAGTCGGGCACGGTCAACTCGCACGGAGACCTGTCCGCGTCCCTCCAGCTGGTGCGGGACACGACCTTCACCGTCGTCTACCAGGGAGACGCCCTCACCTCTCCGCACTCGGTGACGGCGAAGGCGTACACCCGGGTCGCGGTCTCGACCGCCATCTCCAGGCAGTACAAGACGGGCAAGATCGGCTCGACGACGTACTACTGGTTCCACAAGTCCACGGCCCCGTACGCCACGACGTCCATGACGTACTACCCCGGTCGCTCCGTCCGCCTGGACCTGGAGGTGTACTACGCCGGGAAGTGGTACCCGGAGTCGGAGTACTTCAGGCTCAGCACCTCCGGGAAGGTGACCGTCGACCTCGGCGCACCGGGCCAGGCCGGGCTCAAGGCGCGCATCAGGTCGGCGTACATCGACACGCAGTCGGGCGACAGCGTGAACTCGACGACCTACACCTCGTGGCGGTACCTGTACTTCACGAAGTGAGGCTCTGACAACCGCGAGGGCCCGGCCGTCACGACGGCCGGGCCCTCGTCGTGCCGTCCTCAGCGCACGGTGATGGTGACGGTGACGGTCTTCAGCACGGCCGGCAGCTTGGTCGTGTCGACCTTGAGGATCTCGCCGCTGTCCTCGGCGCCCGTCGAGGGCAGCACCTTCTGGTGGACCGTCCACGTGCCGTCGGGGTCGACGGCGATGGTGTCGATGCCGAAGTCGTCGTCGTTCGACAGGTACAGCGTCCGGCCGCCGTCCGTCGTCGCGACGCCCTCGACCTTGTCGTGCGCGAAGAAGCCGCCGGTCGGGTCGAGCTGGCTGACCAGCGTGCCGACGTCCAGCGTCTGCTGCTTCTGGGCGACGTTGACGCCCGCGGCGGTCAGCGCGGCGAGCGCGTCGTTCGTGCCGTCCTTGCCGACGAAGGCCTCCGGCGACTTGCCGCCGATGGTCAGGCCCGTGACGTCGGTCGCGCCGTTGACGTCCACGGTGTAGAGCGTCTTCTTCGCGAACGGCTGGTAGTTGCCGTCCCGTTCGTCGACCAGGAATTTCGTGCCGGACAGCGCGGTGATCTCGCTGTTGGCGTTGCCCGTCTCGTCCGGGTCGTCCAGCAGGTACAGATACTGCTTGGTGGCGAAGGTGCGCAGGTCGACCGTGACGATACGGGTCGGCGCGACGTTCTTCGCCTTGGTGCTGCCGAGGTCCGGCTGCTGGAGCGCGGACTGCATGATGCCGACGAGGGTCCGGCCGTCGGGGCTGACGGTCAGGCCCTCCATGCCCTTGTTGGTGGCGCGGTTGGCCAGCTCGGCGGGCAGGTAGCCGAGGATCTTGTGCTTGGCGTTGTCCACGCTGTCGCGGTAGGGCGTGAGGCGGCCCAGCTCGTAGCCGTTGGCGTCGAAGTGCGTGAGGTACGGGCCGTACTCGTCCGACACCCAGAAGGTGCCGTCGGGCAGCGCGACCAGGCCCTCGGAGTCGTAGCCGTACGCGTCACGCGCGACGGGCACGGGGGTGCCGCCGTTGGCGTTGGTCCTGGCGACGTCGTCGATGACCTCGGCGGTGTCGTGCGGCGGCAGCCCGCTGTACTTCACCCCGCCCAGGTTCTTCGGGCCCTTGAGCAGGACCTGCTTGACCAGCTCCGCCTTGCCGCCGACGAGCCGGAACTCGCCGATCTGCGGGGTGAAGCCCAGCAGCATCTCGGACTTGTTGCCGTCGGGGGCGTCCGCGTTCGGGCCGCGGTCGGTCAGACCGTAGAAGTAGCCGTTCTTGTGAGGGACGGGCGTCAGCGACGAGCCGTAGCCCTCGCCCGACAGCTGCGTGGTGGTGCCGTTCGGCCCCTTGACCTGCGCGAGCGGCGCCAGCGGGGTGCCCTTCGCGCTCGTGTCCTTGAACAGCTCCACCGCGTCGGTGGTGGTGTACGTGAAGGTGTCGGTGCCCTTGAAGCCCGCCTGCGGCTGGTAGCTGAAGCCGCCGTCCGCGCCGATCGTCAGCGCGCCGTGCGAGGGGGTGGTGTGCCGGACGACCGCGGTCGCGCCGGAGTCGTTGCGCAGCACGTCACCGGTGAGGGTGCGGCCGCCGTGCGTGGAGTACGCGTCCGCGTTCGCGCGGAAGTCGTGCGACGGGGAGAGCCACCCGGCGCCCTGGGCCGCCGCGGTGCCCGCGCCCGCGACGGCGACGGCCACGCCGATCGCCAGGGCGACGCGCGTACGCCGGCGCATGAGGAGGGATCGTGAAGTCATGCCCCCGAAGGTGGCGGTCCCCGGTGAACTCCGCGCCGCCCACCGGTGAACCCCCGGTTGAAACCAGCACCGTTCTTGGCGCCGCCCGACGCTGCCGTGCCGGGGGCGCGTTGTCAGGGGCAGCCCGGCGCGGCAGCGCGTGCCGCATTACCAGAGTCCCCCACGGGCGTCCACCAGTTGAGACGTTCCGGCCCGCCGGGGCAGGCGCATAGGGAACGATGCGGCCTCATGACGTACGCGGTGACGGTCGACGCGGCGATTCCCGCGAGTGCACCCGCCCTGGACGCGCTGCAGTGCGAGGGCGCGGTGAGCCTGCTGGAGCGGCATTTCGACGCGCTGGACCCCGACTGCTCCGACGTCACGCTCCTCGACCGGGTGATCGCCGGGCACCCGCGCGGCGCGCTGCTCAGAGTCGTCGTGGACGCCCCGGGGCTGGAGCCCGCGGAGGACGGCGTGCATGCCGTCATGACGGCGCTGCTCGCCCGCAGCGGGCTGCTCGCGCACTGGGTGGTCACCCGGTGCGAGGTGCAGCTGCACGACGGCATCGCCCAGGAGAGCCTGGACGCGGCGGACGGCCCGGACGCCCCGCCGTCCGACCCCGCGGAGCGGGCCCGCCGGTACGCGGCCCACACCCACCAGGCGGGCGGCGCGGGTGGCGCGGACGGGCTGGGCAGCGCGGAGGCGGACGCGATGCGGCGCAGGCTGCGCGCGATGGCCCCGCAGCTGCGGGCCTTCCCGCACACCGCGGGCGGCGCCGCGGAGATCGCCGCGGGCGCCCTCGTCTACGGCGTCCACCTGCTCGTCGACGAGCTGTTCGCGGATCTGGGGCGGCTGGAGCCCGCGGGTCCGGGGTGCTGTCCCGGGCGCGGGGAGCCCTTCCTCGTCCTGGACGACCTCCCGGCGGAGTACACCGGCCACTACGACGTGCTGTTCGTCCGCCGCCTGGTCACGACCGCGGTGACGATGACGGGCCGTCTCGCCCAGCCGCTGCCCGCCCCTCCGGCGCCCCCGGCGTGCCCGGCCGAGCGGCTGCTCATGCGGCTGCTGCTGGACCGGGCGGAGGCGACGGCGGACCTCTACGGCCTGCTGGACGCCGAAGTCCGCACCGCCTTCGGTGACTTCGCGGCGGGCCTGGACGCCACCGCGGACCCGGCCCCCGTCGCCGACTGGTTCACCCCGCTGTCCGCCGACGGCTTCGTCCACCCGTACGCGGCGGAGGACGGCGACGAGGACGACGAGGAGGGGGAGGGGGAGGAGGACGGGGACGGGCGGGCCTGAGCGCGTAGGGCGCTCGCGCCCGGCTCCCGCCGCACCCTCACCCGTAGCGCTGCCGCAGCTCCTCCACGAGGCGGATCTCCGCGGGGCTGAGGGTCGGGTCGGCGAGGCGGTGGCGGGTCGCGGCGGGCATACCGGCGTGGACGTCGGCACCGGCGGCGCGGTTCGTCGCGCGCAGCAGGGCGCGCAGCACGAGCCGTGCGGACAGGGGGAGTTCGAGGCAGCGCAGGATGACCGACGTCATGGCGACGTCCACCTCGGGCGCCCCGGCCCGCGCGTTGGACCAGTCGATGACACGCGGGCCGTCCGCGGTGAGCAGCACGTTCTCCGGGTGCAGGTCGAGGTGCAGGATCCGGGCGTCCCCGCCCCCGCCCCCCTCCCCGTCCATCGGCGGCAGCCAGTCGGGGGCGCGCAGCTCGTGCAGTTCGCGGTGCAGCCGCCCGAGCACCTCCCCGAACTCCGTGGCCCGCCACGGCTGCCGGTGCAGCGCCTCGGACATGGTGGGGCCGTGCAGCCGCTCCATGACGAGGTCGGTCCCGTCCGTGGCGTGCACGGCGGGTACGGGGTAGCCCGCGGCGGTCAGCCACCGCAGGGTCCGCGCCTCCTGCGTGGAGGAGCGGCCCGCGTCGCGGAAACGGCGCAGCACCCACCCCTCGCTCACGGCGTACACGTCCGCCTCGCGGCCCGTCGCGATCAGGTCCATGACGAGGAGTCTGCCAACTCCCGTGCCCCGCCGGTAACTCCCGTCCCGTTTTCCCGGCCGGGGATACGGATCCCGCTTGTGCGCCCGCAGGCCACGGGTTACGTTCCCGGTGCCGCATGTCGCGGATCGGCGCAGGTGGGGGGACATGTCCGAGGGTAACGAGAACGACGGCCGCGCGGGGCGGAAGAGCGCGGGTGCGTGGGGCCAGGTCGTCACGGCGGTGGCGCTGATCGGGGGCCTGGGCGGCGCGCTGCTCTTCTACCAGCACACCCGCTCCGACAAGGAGAGCGCGTCCGGCGCCCCGGCCGCGACGTGCAGCAAGCCCGCGGCGGGGAAGACGTCCCCGTACCTGTCCGGGGCGCAGTTGTGCGAGCTGCTGTTCGTCCCCGACCTGGACGACCTGCTGGGCATCCCGGGGGAGAAGGCGCGGTCCACCACGACCAGCGGCAGCACCCCGCCCACCGACGGCGGCGGCCTGTCCGGCCCGTACGCCCAGGTCTCGTTCCCGACGTGGACGGTCAACCTGGCCGCGACCTACCGCAACCTCCCGATGGCCCAGGAGGTGAAGATCTTCGGCGCCGACGCGCACCAGCGCACCGTCCTCGGCCACCCCGCGTTCTCCTACGCCGACCACGCCATGAAGATCAGCCTGCTGCCCCGTTCCAGCGGCGCCGTCGGCAGCAACGCGACCGGCGCCCCGGCCACCGTCCTGTCGGTGGCGATGGACCCGAAGGGCTCCGGCACATCCTTCGAGATCACCCTCTGGCACACCGACGGCACCCTCCCCCCGGACGACTCCACCCTCCTCCACGTGGCCGAAACCCTCCTCCCCACCCTCCCCGGCTGGACCCCGACGACGTGACACACCGGGCCCCAGGCGTCCGACTAGACCAGCCACGGCAGTGCGCGGACCTGCCAGTCCCCGAGCCAGAACGCGGCCGTGGAGGGCTGCGCGGAGTCCTGGGTGGAACCGTCGTGCGGCAGCAGTTCGGTGGGGGCGATGTAGCCCTCGCCGGGCTCCAGCCGTATGCGCAGGACGTTGATCGGACGCTCCTCGGCCACGTACGTCCGTAGGTCGTCGGTGTGCGGGTGGCGGAGCCGGTGGTCGGAGCGGACGGTCCGGCTGATGGTGCGGATGTCGCGGTCGCCGAGGAGGAGGTAGCGGGGCGCGGGGCCGAGGTTGAAGCAGAGGCGGCGTCGGCCGAGATGGCGCATGCCGAAGGGCAAGCGGTCGTGGTTGTCGACATGGATGCCGATCAGGCAGCCGTTGGCGGGGTTGGGCGTGGTGGTGGGCAGTCCCGGAGGACTGGTGTGGTGCCCGAGATAGCGTGCGTGCGGGTCGTCGAGCGCGTCCGCCAGTCCGGCGAAGGAGGTCGGCGGCGCGCCGGGCGGGAGGGCGACCAACTCGACGAGGGATCTGTGGTCGGTGGCGTCCGACGGCTGGAGGGCTGTCGCGTAGTGGGAGGGCAGAGGTTCCCAGCGGTCTTCGGGGACGACGGCCCCGGTCTCGTAGGGCTCGTCGGCGCCGGCGGGGCGCAGGGTGGTGACCCAGCAGCGTTCCCCCAGCAGGCCGGGGTCGGTGTGAGCGATTCTCACGTCCACAGGCGATTCCAGTTCATCGTTCCTCGTCCGAGACGGTGAGGTCCATGGCGGCCAGAAACGCCTGGGCGAGCTGGTGCTCCTGGCCGGAGCTGACGACCGCGCCGGTGAGGTTGCCGACGCCGACCAGCGTGGTCAGGTCGCTGCCCCGCAGGTCCGTGCCGCGGTAGTCGCCCGCGCCGAAGGCGGTCCTGCGCAGGGTGCAGTGGGCGAGGGCGGTCTCCTCGGCGAGGTCGCTGCCGGTCAGTTCGGCTTCGACGAGGGAGCACGCGGTGAACACCAGGGGGCCGATCGCACGGACCCCGGCGAAGGTGGCGTAGTCGAGGCGGCAGCCGTCGAAGAGCACGTTGTCGAACGTGCAGTCCTCGAAGGTGGCACCCGTGAAGGTGCAGTCGCGGAAGACCACCCGGCTGAACCTGCTGCCGGTGCACCGCAGCGCCGTGACCGTGCAGCCGGTGAGTTCGACCGAGTGGAGCTGGGTGTCCTCCAGTTGCCCGCGGTCGGCTTCGACGCCGGCCAGGCGGCCGCAGAGAAGGCGTGTCGAGGTCAGGTCGAGATCGCGCAGGCGCTCGCCGACGTACTGGAAGTCCTCGATCGCGCCGCGGGAGGTGTCGAGGAAGGAGACGGTGCTCAGGCGGGAACCGGGGGAGTCCAGGTTCGGCGGGGTGACGATGATGTCGCCGAAACGGCGGCTGTCCACGACGTGCTCCTCGGGGGTCTCGTTCCGGGCGGTCGTCGGGCCTCGGGCCCGGCGACCGCCCCTGTGCTGTGCTGCTACTTGGTCCAGTTGTCCCAGGTGGGCCGGTTGTCGAAGGTGGTACCGGTGTTGTCCCAGGTTGGCTGGTTGTTCCACGCATCCGTGGCCGGGGCCGCGGCGGTGAGGTCCGCGACGACGGGGGCCTTCGTGGTCGCGAGCAGTTCGAGCAGGTTCATGAGGCGGTTTCCTTCCGGACGGTAGCCGACAGCGCCTGGACGAGCGCTTGTTTGGTGGTGCGGCAGTAGTGGGTTTCGGCGACGTCGAGACGGCCGTGTTCGAAGAAGCGGTTGCCCGCCTGGGCACCGTGGCAGAAGGCCCAGTACGCGCAGGACGACTCGCAGAGGTCCAGAGCGTCCAGGAACTCGTCCACGTAGCCGAGCCGATCGGCGCGGTCGATGATGTCCCGCATGGACTGGTCGAGGATGTTCCCGGCGCGGAAGCCGCCGTAGCGGGGGGCCGGGACTCCGGCGAGTTCCGGAGAGAGCAGCGTGACGTAGCCGTCCCAGGAGACGGTCGGGATCGGATCGATCAGCGGAGCCGGAGCGTCGGGCTGTTCACGCAGGACGCGCAGATCGGCCCCGAGCCGCGCCGTCTCCCGGATCTGCACCTCCGGGTGGTGTCGGCTCCATCGGATGACCTGATACCAGAAGCTGCGGGCTTGCGCGACCGTCGGGGTGCGGCGGGTGGTGTTGATGCCCTCCTTCTCCTCGATGTTCAGCCCGATCGAGGTCGGACCGAGTCCGGAGAGGAAGTCCAGCAGCTCCTGCGGGTGGCCGATGCTGTCGCACGTGACGACGGCGATGACCGAGAAGCGGATGCCGTTCCTGCGCAGGGTGGCAATGCCACGCAGGGCGCGGTCGAAGGACGGCTTGCCGTGCCAGTCGACGCGGTGGCCGTTCAGCCAGGCCGGACCGTCGATGCTGACACCGACCGTGAAGGCGTGGCGGGCGAAGAAGTCGCACCAGCTGTCGGTGACCATCGTCGCGTTGGTCTGCACGTGGTGCGCCAGACGCCCCTGCCGCCGCAACTGCTCGAAGGGCGCGAGGAGGTCGGTGAAGCGCGCAAGTCCGGTGCCGAGCGGCTCGCCCGCGTGCCAGACGAGGTCGATGCGGGGGCCGTCGGCGCTGAAGTCGGCGGCCGCGGCGGCCAGGGCGACCGCGACGGCGGGACTCATACGGTGGTGCTCAAGACGATCGGCGAGGTAGCAGTAGTCGCAGTTCAGGCCGCACCACGACCCGCATTGGGCGATCCACGTCCGAGGCCGCCGCGAGATACGCCGACTGAACCTGGTAGGCGTCATCTGAACTCCCTGACGGTCGTGTGCCGTTACGTGAAGCCCGTGCACAAGTTGACGTAAGTGCGCCTCCCGGGAGGCTTCGCGGGCCTGATAGTCAGGTGTAACGGCGCAAGCCGTCCGACGGGAGCTGCCCGGCTGTAGGCCGGATGTAGGCCCGTGTAGGCCCGAGAGCGGGGTGTCGTACCACTGGAGCCGACGTTAGGCGGGCAGATTCAGGCCGCGCGGATCGCGCGGGGATGGAGCCAGCAGAAGCTGGCCCGCGAGCTGGGCATTGCCGAGGGCCGAGGCCCCACCGGGCTCGACCGCGGCTCGGTGTATCGGTGGGAGCGCGGAACCCGCATCCCCGAATACTGGATGCCATGGCTGGTGAGGGTTCTCGAACTGGCCGACCGGCAGGCCACCGGTGCGCAGGCCCCCGAGGACGGCGTCGGTCCCGGCCCGTCCGGCGATAGCGTGGCCTCAGTGATCCGGTTGGGAGGGTTGGACTTGGAGCGTCGACAGCTGTTCGCCGCGACCACCTCGTATGCCCTGGCTTCCCTCGCCCTGCCGGATCTGGAGGTGATCACCCGCCGCAGCCGGACCGCCACGACCGGTGGTGTGCGGGTGGGGCACGGGGACGTTCTGGCCGTTCGCCGGATGTCCACCGTCCTCGGGGACGCGGCGTCCGAACTCGGCGGCGGACACGCCCGCCATCTGGCCGTCCGCTATCTCGTGCACGATGTCGCACCGTGGCTGAACGGGAACTACACCGAAGCAACCGGGCGTGAGCTGTTCGCCGCGGCCGCCCAACTCGTGCACCTGGCGGGCTGGATGGCGGGAGACGAGGGCAACCAGGGCCTGGCTCAGCGGTATTACGCGCACTCCTTCCGGCTGGCTGCCGAGGCCGGTGATCCAGAGCTGTCCGCGACAGCGTTGCGGGGAATGGCGGTGCAGGCGATCGATCTGGGGAACCCGGCTGCCGCAGTGCGTCTCGCGGAGGAATGCGTGCACCACGGGCGCACGGTGCAGGATCCGCGAGCCGTGGCCTACTACCAGGCGACCCTGGCCAACGCTGCTGCCCTCGACGGGGACCGGAGGACGGCGACGGCCGCGCTGACGGCCTCGCAATCCGCGATCGAGGACGCACCGAAGTCACCCGGGGAATCCTGGGCTGCCCACTACTCGGCCGGTCGGTGGGCGCACGAGACGGGCATGATCCTCGCCCAGCTCGGGGACCTGGGCGCCGCAGAGGACCATCTGCACCACGCGCTGGCCATCCACGGCCTGGACCGTCGGCGGACCCGCGCCATCGTCCTTGCCGACCTCGGGCAGGTGCACCTGCGCCGCGACGACACCGACGCCGCCCTGGCCACATGGAGCGAGTTCCTCGACTCCGCCGAGGGCATCCGCTCGGTCAAGGTCACCGAGGCCGTCGCCGCCATGCGGGCCCGTCTCCACCGGCTCGGGCACATCCCCGCCGCGCAGGAGCTGGCTCGGCGGGCAGCCTCGCCGGCCTGACGCGGACGGTCCGGGGCCGGGTGCACCGTACGCTGCGTGCAACCGGGTGGATTCATCGGTTTGATGTGATGAATTCACATCTCCGTGTGAGGAATTCATGAATCGCGGGATAACCGCTCACACGCACCCGTTCCGGCCTGCGGTCTCCGCTCTGGCGGGAATCCGCCGTCGTCCGATAATCGTAGACGGCCGTGCCCCCGGCAAATTACACTCGCTGCCTCCGGAGACGTCCGGAGGCAGTCGCCCCGTTCCGTCTCCGTCGCGCCACATTTCGGCCCGGCGCGTGTCGGCGCGTCGCCGCGCCCGTCTCTTGCGTGTGCTCAACCGGCTCCACCGCACCGCCCGTTGACCACTACGACCGCTGTGACCGCTCCCGCCGGATCCGTGCGGCCCGCGCGGTACGGCGGCCTCCCGAGGAGATCCGCTCACATGACGACCATTGCGCTGCATTCGCTCGCCCCGCACGCCGATTTACAGATCGCCATCATGATGGCCGGTATCGCCTTCGTGCTGCTGGTCGGACTCGCCCTGGGCAGTATCGCCCCGCGCTTTCGCCAGCCGGTGGTCATGGCCGAGGTGCTCGCCGGTATCGTGCTCGGGCCCAGTGTGCTGGGGCAGTTCCCCGGCGATCTGACGCACAAACTCTTCCCCGCCGATTCGAGACCGATGCTTTCCGCGGTGTCGAATGTGGGTCTCGCCCTGTTCATGTTCATGGTGGGGTGGGAGTTCGAGAAGCGCATCCTGCGCCCGCACCGCGGGCTCGCCGCCGCCGTGTCGATGTCGTCGATCGCGTGTGCCTTCGGGCTCGGCGTGCTCGTCGCCGTCTTCCTCTACCCGCACCACAAGACGGTGGCCGGGCACCACATCTCCTTCACGACCTTCTCCACCTTCATGGGCGCCGCGATGTCCGTGACGGCCTTCCCGGTGCTCGCCCGCATCATCACCGACCGCAACCTCGGCCACACCCGCGTCGGCACCCTGGCGCTCGCGAGCGCCGCCGTGGACGACATCCTCGCCTGGTGCATGCTCGCGTACGTCTCCGCGCTGGTGACCTCGGGCAGTTCGCGTGACCTCGCCCAGGTCCTGTCGCTGAGCGCCCTCTACGTCGCCCTGATGTTCCTCGTCGTCAAGCCCGGCATGGCCCGCCTGGTGAGCTTCTTCGCCGCCCGCCGCAAATGGCGCGAGCTGATGGTGATGCTCTCCGCGGGCGCCTTCCTCTCCGCCTACGCCACCACCTGGATCGGCATCCACGCGATCTTCGGCGCGTTCCTCTTCGGCTTCGTCATGCCGCGCGAGCCCGCCCGCGAACTGGCCGAGCACCTGCGCAAGCCGCTGGAGAACGTCAGCACGGTGCTGCTGCCGGTCTTCTTCATCATCACGGGCCTCGGCGTCGACATCAACGGCCTCGGCGGCCGCCAGTACGTCGAACTGCTCGCCATCGTCACCGTCGCCTGTGTCGGCAAACTCCTCGGCGCCATCGGCCCGGCCCGCGTCTTCGGCCTGTCCTGGACGGAGTCGCGCGCACTCGGCCTGCTGATGAACACCCGCGGCCTGACCGAGCTGATCATCCTCAACGTCGCCGTCCAACTCCATGTCCTCGACGGCCAGATGTTCACGATGATGGTGATCATGGCCCTCGTCACCACCGCCCTCGCGGGCCCCCTCCTCCCGCGAGCGAGCGACCTGGCGAGCGCGAGCGTCGAGGTCCCGCCGCCCGCGTCCCCGGCGAAGCCGGTCTCCGAGACCGCCGAGCCAGGCCCCCGCGGCTGACCTCCGTCTCTTCCCCGCGCGCCGGTACGAGGGTTCCGACCCCCGTACCGGCGCGCTGCGTTGACGCGCACGCCGGGGGCGCTTGCGGGGCGTATTCGGGGGCGCGGGCGAATTCCTTATCCGTACATCGCGTTTGTACGAGTTCGTTGGGCAGACACGGAGGGTCGCGGTGGGGTAATCCAGAGTCATGGCGAACCCACGGTTTCGGCGAGGGCCGAGGAAGAAATACCCGACTCCGTTCGAGGCTCTGGGTGCCCAATTAGGGCGAGTTCGCGCTGCGCGGGGCTACACCCAGCCCCAGTTGGCCGCGGCCACCGTGATCAGCCTCAGCACGCTGGAGTCCATCGAGCAGGGCCGGCGTCCGCTGACGCTGGAACTGGCCCAGCAGTTCGACGAACTGCTCGACACAGGGGGAACGTTGGAGGAGGGGGTGCTGAACCTTCCGGATCCGGGTGACGCGATTTCCGCCTGGGCGGTGGCTTTCGTCGACCAGGAACAGCGGGCGATCACGATCTCCTCGTTCGAGAACCAGGTCGTGCCGGGCCTGCTCCAGACCGAGGCATACATGCGCGCGATGTACGAATACCGCGTGCCGATCCTGAACCCCGAGGAAGCCGCCGTCCAGATCGCCGCCAGGCTCCAACGGCAGGAGATCCTGCAACGTAAGGTGCCGCCCACGACGAGCTTCATCCTGTCCGAGGCCTTGCTGCGAGACCGACTCGGCGGTCCCGAGGTCTACCGGGAGCAGCTCCGCCACCTGCGCGCGTGCGCTGACGTACCAGGTATCACGATCCAGGTTCTGCCGCTCGGACTGGCAGGCCACGCGGGGCTCTCCGGGCCCTTTGTCCTGCTGGAGACCCCGGACCACGTGCTACTCGCCTACACCGAGACGCAACGCGGCAGCCAACTCATCCATGACCCCGACGAGATCAGCATCCTGGCCGCGAGATATGCGATGCTGCGCTCACAGGCCCTCAGCCCCGAGGAAACGAAGGACCTGTTGGAGCAGCTGCTAGGAGAGGCATGACCGAGTCCCTGAAGTGGTTCAAGTCGAGTTACAGCAGCAATGAGGGCGGCAACTGCGTGGAGATCGCCCACGACTGGCGGAAGTCCAGCTACAGCAGCAACGAGGGCGGCGCCTGCGTCGAGGTTGCTTACCACTGGCGCAAGTCGAGCCACAGCAGCAACGACGGCGGCAACTGCGTCGAGGTCGCCGCTCACCCCGGTGCGATCCACGTACGGGACTCGAAGGACCCCGAGGGCCCCGCCCTCACGTTCAGCCCCGCCGCGTGGGCGGCGTTCGCCGCGTTCGCTGCCGCGCAGGACGTCGCGAGCGCGTAGGGACACGCCCGCCGTCCGGCTCTCGGCCCCCGCCTCCCGTTCAGGGAAGCGGGGGCCGACGCGTCGGGGCGGAAAGCGGCCCCCGCCCGTACCCCGTGCGCCGCCGCCTCATCCGTGGCGGGGCTCCGACGTCACGGTCGGGAGGGGTGCCCGGCGCACAGTGCGTGGGCGATCAGGGCGCTGCCCGCGTTCTCCTGCGCCAGGATGTGTTCCGGGGTGTCGCCGAGCGCCTCGGACATGGAGACGACGGCGCTGCGCCTGCCGTCGCCGGTGACGCCGTTGAGGGTGATGTAGCCGCCGTCGCCGCCCTCGTGGCTCCAGTAGGTTCCGCCGCAGGGCAGGGGGCGTTGGACGAGGCCGAGCCCGTACCGGCCGCCGGGCCAGAACTGGCCGAGGTCCCCGCTCACGGGGACGGTCCGCTGCATTTCCGCCAGTTGGCGGGCCGGCAGCAGGCGGCCGCCGAGCAGCGCGCGGAAGAAGCGGTTCTCGTCCTGCGTGGTCGTGGCGAAGGCGAGGCTCTCGTGCTCCACCGGTATCTGCTCGGTGACGTCCAGCACGGAGCCGGGGCCGTACAACTGGTAGGCCTGGGCGTGGGGTCGGGGGAGGGTGGCCGAAGTGCCGCCCCACCGGGTGTGGGTGAGGCCGAGGGGGCGCAGGACGCGGTCCTCGATCTCCTGGTGGGCGGGGCGGCCGGTGACCTTCTGGACGATCATGTCGAGCAGGACGTAGCCGGTGTTGGAGTACGCCCAGCCCTGGCCGGGCGGGAAGTCCGGGGCGTGGGTCATGGCGCGGGCGACCAGCTCCGCGGTGCTGTGGACGTCGTAGCGCTGCTCGTAGTACTCCTCCGGCGTGGTGTAGCCGGGCAGGTCGTCGTGGAGGCCGCTGGTCTGCTGGAGCAACTGGCGGACGGTGATCCGGCGTCCGTCGTTGCCGTTGCCCTCGACCACTCCGGGCAGCCAGTGGTCCACCGTGTCGTCCAGCGACAGCCGTCCCTCGGCCTCCAGTTGGAGGACCACGGTGGCGACCAGCGTCTTGGACGTGCTGGCCATGCGGAAGTAGCCGTCCGCCGGGACCGGGCGGCCGGTGTCCAGGTCGGCGGTGCCGCTGGTCGCGACCGACTGCCTGCCGTCCGGCGCGATCACGCGCGCCTGCACGCCGCTGATGCCGAGGGCGCGGATCGTCTCGACGTCCCGCCGCAGCTGCCCGGCGGCGGAGGGATCGGCGGACCGGGCGGCGGCGGGGATCGCCCCGGCGGCGAGCAGCGTGGCGACGCCGAGCGCCACGCCCAGGTACTTTCGCGCGGTGGAGGTCATGACCGGACGCTAGTTCCGGCCCCCGCCGGGTGCGATCCGGCACACCCCACCGTCGGCACGGGGGATACCCCCCGCCGCGGACCGTCACCCTCCCCGCCGCGGACCCGGCGCCGACCGAAGGGACGGAAACCTAGTCGTCGTCCGACCGGAAGAGCGTTCCGAACGCGGCGGTGAGGGCGAAGGCGAGCGCCACGACCGCGACGGCCAGGCCGAGGGTGGCGGCGAAGCCGACCTCGGAGGGTGGGAAGGCCGCCTGGCGGGCGATGTTGAGGACGACCGCGACGGCGGCGAACGTCCGCCACGAGGTCTTGTCGAAACGGCGCATGCTGCCCCCTTTTTAGCACGGCTGTGTCACGTCCAAGATAACACGGGTGTGTGACAATGGCCGGATGCCGAAGGTCGTCGACCACGAGGAACGGCGCGCGGAACTCGCCGTCGCGCTGTGGCGCATCGCGCTGCGGGACGGCTTCGACGCGGTGAGCGTCCGCTCCGTCGCGAAGGAGTCCGGCTGGTCGGCGGGGGCGCTGCGGCACTACTTCCCGGACAAGACGGCCATGGTGCTCTTCGCCGTCGACCACGCCGTGGCCGCCGTACGCGAACGGGTCGCCGCGGCCAACGCCGCCGCCGGCGGGCTCTCACCGGAATTCGTCCAGGCACACCTGGAACAGCTGCTGCCGCTGGACGACGAACGGCGGCTGGAGTCCGAGGCGTGGTTCGCCCTCGTCGTCCTCGCGCACCGCGACGCGGCGGCGGCCGAGCGCCGCGCCGAGGTGGACGACCTCATCCGCGCCTCCGTGGAGAGCGCGGTCGCCGCGCTCGCGGAGCTGGGCAGACTCGGCGCGGGCCGCGACCGCGCCGCCGAGGCGGCCCGCCTGCACGCCCTTCTCGACGGCCTGGTCCTCCAGCTCCTCGCCCACCCCCCACGCCTCACCCCACCCACCGCCCGCGCCCTCCTGGCCGCCCACCTCGCGGACCTGGGCCACGCGCTGGGCTGAGCCCCGGGGGGGCCGGGGCTCAGCGGTCGGCCATGAGGTCGTCCTCCACCGCCGGTCGGACGCGGGCGAGCAGAGCCGCCGCCTCCTCGCGGGGGAGGACGCGGTCGAGGGTGAGCGACGGGGGCATGTGGCGGAAGACACGGCCGTTGGCCATGCCGAACAGGCCGTTGTCCCCGATGCCGCTCATGGTCAGTGCGTAGCCGTTCCCGGAGGCGGGGTCGAGAACGGTCAGCGGCTCGTCGTCGAGGACGGAGGCGAGCTGCCCGACCCAGGCGGCCCGTTGCGAGCGCTCGGCCAGCTCGGGACCCGAGGCGCGCAGGCTCTCCCGCAGATCCGGGGCCACCGCAGCCCGGAAGCGGACGTCGGCCAGGACGGTCAGCATCGGCAGGAGCCAGTCCTCCAGGGTCCCGGGATCAAGCGTCAAAGCCCTTCACGTACTCCTCGAACGGCACCGACGCGGCCACCGCGATGCGCTGGTACTCGGCGAAGGGCGCCGGGTCGCCGTCGTGGACCTCGCGGTTGATCTGGCGCCCGTCCGGCGCGTAGTTCATCAGCACCACTTCCGCGCCGTCGAAGATCCAGAAGTCCTGGACGCCGTCCAGGGGATTCGTCCGGTCCGTCACGTCCAGAATGCGAATCTCTTCACCGGCCAGCGCATGGGGCGCGTAGTACTGGGAGAACTCGAAGCGCAGGTACGGCGAGAGCGGTCGGCTGAGGATGTGGACGCGCCCTTGCGAGCGTCCTTCTGCGACCTGTCGGCGGAGCCGGTCCGTGTACTCGTTCGAGACTGCCCGGGGGTCGATGCGGGCCCCGGCGCGGAACGCCGCGAACTCCTCTTTTTCCTGCGGCATGAGGTATTGCGGAAGCGTCTCCAGGCGCCAGGCCTCCCGCCGGAATCCCTGGAAGCGGGCTGCCCATTCCTCACCGGCCAAGAGCACGAAAGGCCTCCCTCAAGATCTCCACCGCGATGTCCACGGGAGCTTCCCGGCCGGGTGCCGTGAAGGCGTGTGGCAGACGCTACGGGCGGAGCACCGGGGGCGTCCATGCGGAGACCCCGAAAGTGGCGTCACCGCGTCCTCATGGCCCGTGCGGGCCGGGAGGGGGCACGGTCAGACCAGGACGGGGGTCGGCTCCGGGTGGGGGTGGGGGGTCGGGGAGGGGGTCCAGGGGCGGGTGGTGCGGATGTAGGCGGTGATCACCGAGAGCAGCGCCAGGATCAGCAGGGGGCCGAAGAGCCAGGCGTGGTGGGCCATCTGCATCGGGAGGTAGCGGTAGGCGAGCAGCAGGGCGGTGAAGACGGTCGTGCCGTAGGCGACGAGGGCGAGGCCGCGGGGGTCGAGGCCGCGGTCGAGGGTGCGCAGGGCGGCCTCGATCGTGAGGGAGAAGACAGCGCCCGCGACGAGGTCCACGCCGTAGTGGTAGCCGAAGCCGAGGGTGGCCAGCAGGGTCGCGACGAGCCAGAAGGCGCCGGCCCAGCGCAGGGCGCGGGGGCCGCGGCGGGAGTGGATGAAGATCGCGGTGGCCCACGCGGTGTGCAGGCTGGGCATGCAGTTGCGCGGGGTGACCTCGTCGAAGGGCATCGGGTGCGGGGTGGTGAGCGCGGGCGGGGTGTGCGGCCACAGGTTGGCGAGGGCCCAGTGGCCGCCGTCGCCGCCGTACGCGAAGACCGGGCCGACGGTCGGGAAGAGCATGTAGATGCCCGGCCCGAGCAGGCCGATGACCAGGAAGGTGCGCACCAGGTGGTGGCGCGGGAAGCGGCGGTCGGTCGCGACGTGCCGCAGCTGGTAGAAGGCGACGGCGACCGCGGCGACCGCGAGCTGGATGTAGACGTAGTCCAGCAGGTGCTCGCCGACCGGCCCGGTGGCGTGCACCATCCGGCCGACCAGCCACGACGGGTTGCCGAGCGCGCGGTCGGCGGTCTCGGCGTACGGGTCGAGCACCGACGGGCGGGCCTTCGACGTGATGAGCAGCCACGTGTCGCCGACCTTGCGGCCGGTCACCAGCAGCAGTCCCAGCCCGACGCCCTTGAGCAGCAGCTCGCGTTCCCGCCCGGTGCGCCGGGTCAGCGCGATCACGACGACGCCGATGATCACCCACAGCGCCCCGTTGCCGAACGCCGGCTTCGCGCCCACCGCCCAGCGCACCAGCAGGAGGACGGCGTCGATGCCGACCGCCGCGCCGAGCGCGACCGCCCGCTCCCGCCAGGTGAGCACGACCATCATCAGCGCCATGCTCGCGTAGAGCAGGAAGCCGGACTTCGGCGCGAAGACGACCTCGCGCACCTGGTTGGTGACCGGCCCCGGCAGGTCGTAGTGCCGGGCGGCGATCTCCATCCCGGCCATGAAGAGCGCGGTCACCACCCCGGCGACGCCCCACAGCCATCCCGGCACCCGGATCGGTTTCACCGGCGCGGCCGCCTGCACCGCGTGCGCGGAGTTCGCGGCGGGCGTCGCTTCGGTGGAACGGTCCGGGTGCCGGGGTGACCGGGTCTGCCGGGGTATTCGGGCCCGTATTCGCGAGGGTATCCGCGTCAACGGACTGGCCTGTTTGTCATGGTGGGACTGGATATCGCGTTTTTCATGCCGTAATGCGGTGCTTTCCGGTGAACGGGCGGCGAAGGAGAATCGTCATGGGCTCGAACATGTTAACGGAACACGACGAGCGGGTGCCGCTGCCCGGGTATGACGGAGCCCCCGTCCGCTACGCGCGTAGCGGACGGGGGCTCCGGTCTGCTCCGGCGGCGTGCTGCCGCCGGGGCGGGGTCAGCCGTTGGCCAGGGCCTGCACCCGGCTGAAGTCGCCGTTGAAGGCGTCCTGGTCGCCCGGGAAGACGCCGCTGTCGGCGTACTGCCAGATCGTCTGGTAGGGCCACTTGTACGGCATGGTGCCGGGGCTGCCGTTGTAATTGGCCAGCGCCAGCGGGTTGGTGGAGGAGAAGTCGCCCGTGTTGCCGGTGCACTGGCTCCACCAGCTCGTCGCCGTGTAGATCACCGGCCAGCGGCTGGTCTTCGCGTGGTATTCGTTGCTGAAGGACAGGATCCAGTTGACCATTCCGGCCGCCGACAGGCCGTAGCAGCTCGCGCCGTACGGATTCCACTCGATGTCGAGCATGCCGGGCAGCGTCTTGCCGTCCTTCGACCAGCCGCCGCCGTGGGCGACGAAGTAGTCCGCCTGCGTGGCGCCCGAGGACGTGTTCGGGGTCGCGAAGTGGTACGAGCCGCGGATGAGGCCCGCGTTGTACGAACCGTTGTACTGCTGGGTGAAGTACGGGTTCGTGTACGACGTGGACTCCGTCGCCTTGACGTACGCGAAGCGCGCCCCGTTCGCCGCGACCGAGGCCCAGTTGACGTTGCCCTGGTAGCCGCTGACGTCGAGGCCGGGCGTGCCCGCGACGTTCGGGGTGAGGGTGAGGTGGCTCGTGTCCGCGGAGGCGGACTGGTGCTTGGCGGTCTGCGACCCGGCCCAGTCCAGCTCGGGGTGGGTGATCGGGTTCTTGGCGGCGTGCGAGGGGGCGGCCGCGGCCGGTATTGCGGTGGCACCGAGGGCGGCACAGGCCAGGACCGCGCAGGCGGCGAACCCGCGGGAACTGACAGGGGCATGCCAAATCATGGATTCCTCCGGACAGGAAGGGAGTTCCGGGTGGGGGGTGTGGGGACGGCATCGTCCAAGCCAAGAGTGAAGGTAACTTTCGTCCCGCACAAGGCGCATGAAAAAAAACTTCCACGCGCCGGGCGCGGGGTGGCGGCGTGCGGGTGCCGCGCGGAGCGCTCGGCAAGGGGTCGCCCTCCGCACAGGGCGGTCCCCGCGCCCCTCCGGGACGTACCGGCGTACGCCATATGCGGGGGGCATGCGTCCGCGCGCCGGACGGGGTTTGCGGCGGGGGCCCTGCCGGGGCGGGCGGCGGGAGCACACTGGTGGGCCGGATCGCGGCTGCCGTGCCCGCGGCCGAACACAAGGGGCGGGTCATGACGAAGCGGACGTCGGGCTTACCGAAGCAGGGTGCGGCCGGTGTCGGGGAGGCGGCGGGGGCGCCCGGGTCGGCCGAGGGGGCTTCCCGGGCCGAGGGGGCTTCCCGGGTCGAGGGGGCGGCGGCCGGGGCGCCCGGCGCCGTGAAGGCCGTCACCGAGGAGTTGCGGCTGGACCTTCCCGCCGACCGGCGGCTGGAGGCCGGGAAGTCGATCACGCTCGGGGCGATGGCCCGCCGCCTGCCGCAGCTGATCGCCCGCGCGCTGGGCATGGCGTGGCAGGTGGACCGCGCCGCGGTCGTCGCGCTGCTGGTGTGCCAGGTGGTGTCCGGGGTGCTGGAGGCGCTGGGCCTGCTGGCGATGACGGGCACGATCACCGCCGTCATCGCGTCGGGCCATGTCGCCGCCCGCCTGCACCAGGCCGCGCCCTCGCTCGTCCTGCTGGCCTCGGCGGCGGGGCTGCGCGCGGTGCTGGCCATCGCGGTCACCGCGCTGTCCACCCGGCTGGCGCCGCGGATCTCCCGTGAGGCGGAGCTGCGGCTGCTGGACGCGGCGACGCACGCGGAGCTGGCGGCGTACGACCACCCCGGCTACAACGACCGCTGGGACGCGGCCGACCGCGGGGTGGAGGTCTCGCAGGAGATGCTCAACCAGTCGCAGAGCGTGCTGGCGGCCGCGGCGTCGCTGGTCGCGGCGGCCGCGGTGCTGACGACCGTCCACCCGGTGCTGCTGCCGCTGCTGGTGCTCGCCTCGGCCCCGCAGGCGGTCGCGGGCGTGCGGGCGGCCCGGCTGACGTACCTGACGTCGCTGGACACGATGAAGGACCGGCGGCTGCTGGGCATCCTGCGCTGGTACCTGGTCGACAAGCAGAACGCCGACCAGATCCGCTCGGGCACGATGGCGGGCTTCCTGCTGGGCAAGTACCGCGCGGCCGGGGCGCGGGTGGACGCGGCGACCGACCGGGCGGCGTGGCGGGCGGCGAAGATGGCGTTCGCCGGGAGCCTGGCGGGCGGTGCGGCCTCGGGCGCGGTGTGGGCGACGCTGCTGTGGCTCATCGCGACGGGACGGGTGTCGGTCGCGGCGGCCGGGACGGCGACGTTCGCGCTGCGCTCGGTGGGGTCGGGGCTGCGCGGGGTCGTCGGCTACGGGGCGATCATCTTCCGTACCGGCATGTACCTCGACGACTGGTCGGACTTCCTGGACGAGGCCGGCGGCCACCGCGTCGTCCGCGGCGACACCGTCCCGCACGGCCCGGCCGTCGTCCGCACCGACGCCCTCGGCTACACCTACCCGCACGCCGAGCGGCCCGCGCTCGACGGGGTCAGCCTGGAGGTGCGGCGCGGCGAGGTCCTCGCGCTGGTCGGCGAGAACGGCTCGGGCAAGACCACGCTGAGCAAGCTGCTGGCCGCGCTCTACCTGCCCGGCGCGGGCAGCGTGACGTGGGACGGCGCCGACACCCGCACGCTCGACGCGCAGGCGGCCTGGCGGCGGGTCGCGGTCGTCCCGCAGGAGTACGCGCGGTGGCCGCTGACGGCCCGCGAGAACATCACCCTCGGCCAGCCCCTCCCGGCCGCGGACGACGCCGTGCGCGCCGCGGCGCTGGCCTCCGGCGCCGACGACGTCATGGACTCGCTCCGCTCGGGCCTCGACACCCTGCTGGCCCGCGAGTGGTGGGGCGGCCAGGAGCTGTCCGGCGGGCAGTGGCAGCGCGTGGCGCTGGCCCGCGCCTTCCACCGGGACGCGGGCCTGCTCGTCCTCGACGAGCCCACCGCCGCCCTCGACCCGCGCGCCGAGCACCGGATCTTCACCGGCCTGCGCACCCTGGCCGCCGACCGCGCGGTCGTCCTCGTCACGCACCGGCTGACCAACGTCACCGTCGCCGACAAGATCGCCGTCCTCGACCGCGGCCGCCTCGTCCAGTACGGCACCTTCGCCGAGCTGCGCGACCGGCCCGGACTTTTCCACGACCTGTGGATACTCCAGAACGACCGCGAGACCGAGCCCGCGCCGACCGCACGGTGACCCCGGGGCGACCCCGGGCGACCCCCGGGCTCAGTCCTTGCGGTCGCTGTGCTGGTACTTCGTGCCGCCGATGAGCACGAGCAGCGTGCCGACGCAGATCGCGATCACCGCCAGCGAGAAACCGATCGTCTCCAGCGCCCTCATCGCACCGCCCTCCTCCCACTCTCCTTCCTCACCGTCGCACACGTGCGCGCGGGCGGCATTCCGGACGAGGGGCAGCGCGGGCGGGGGCGCGAAGGGTATAGTCGAAGTCGGGTAATCGACATCGGTCACCGGGGAGAGGGGGGGCGGGATGGCGGCGCGCGCGGTGCGCAGTCCGCTCACGCTCGCGGTGCTGAGCCTGCTCAGGGAGCGGCCGCGGCATCCGTACGAGATCCAGGCACTCGTGCGCGAGCGGCATGTGGACCAGGTCGTGAAGATGCGCGGCGGGTCGCTCTACGACGCCATCCGGCGGCTCGCCGAGGCCGGGCTCGTCACGAGCGTGACGTCGGAGCGGGCGGGCGCGCGGCCGGAGCGGACGGTGTACGCGATCACCGACGAGGGCGTCGCCGTCGCCGACGCCCTCGTACGGGACTACCTGCGCACACCCGCGCAGGACTTCCCCGTCTTCGTCACCGGCCTCGCCCACGTCCTCGACCTCGACCCCGCGACCGCCGCCGCCCTGCTGCGCGAGCGGCGCGGCGCGATCCGGGCCGAGCACGACCGCGTCGCCGCCCAGCTCGCCGCCGACACCGCGGACCTGCCGCAGGTCGTGACGCTGGAGGCCGACTACGCCCAGGCGCTGCGGGTCGCCGAGCTGGCCTGGCTGGACCGCACCGCCGCCGCGATCGAGGCGGGTGACCTGCCCTGGCCGGAAGGCCGTACGTAGCCCCGAACCGCACCGCACCGCACCGCGCACGACGAACGCACCGGCGAGACGCACCGGCGAAACGCACCGACGAGCGGAGGAGCACATGGGAACGGTCGTGTTGGCGGTCGACGTGGTGCGCGGCGCCACGGGCGGGCTCGACGTGACGTGGGAGGCGGCGGGACCGGGCGCCGTGGAGGTCGCGGTCGGGGCGACGCCCGAGGCGGCCGGCAGCGGCCCGCCCGTCGCCCGCGTCGCGGACGGCGCCGCCCGCCGGGTCGCCCTCGACGGCCTCGGCCCCGGGCGCCACTACGTACGTGTCGGCCCCGCGGGCGGCGGGCCCGCCGTGCTCGGCGCCGAACGCGTCCTGCCGCTGGAGGGCGCGACCAACTTCCGCGACCTCGGCGGCTATCCCACGCTGGACGGCGGCCGCACCCGCTGGGGCCTGGTCTTCCGGGCCGACGCCCCCGACCGCCTCACCCCCGCCGACCTCGCCGCCCTCACCCCCCTCGGCCTGCGGGTGGCCTACGACCTGCGCACCCCCGAGGAGCGCGCCAAGGCCCCCTCGGCGCTCCCGGCGGCCGTCCGGCACGAGCCGTACGACATCGGCGGCGACGCGTCCCGCACCTCGCTGCTCGGCGACCTCTTCCGGGCCGGACGGCTCGACGCCCTGCCCGACGACTTCCTGCACCGCGTCTACCTCGACATGGCCGACCAGGACGCCGCGACCTTCGGCCGTGTCCTCACCGGCCTCGCCGCCCCGGACGGGGCCCCCGCCCTCGTGCACTGCACCGCGGGCAAGGACCGCACCGGCATGGCGGCCGCCCTCCTGCTGTCGGCCCTCGGCGTCCCGACGGCCGCGGTGCTGGACGACTACACGCTCAGCCGCCGCCACTACAGCGAGCGGCGGCTGACCGCGATGCTGCCGCGGCTGCGCCGCCTCGGCCTCGACGAATCCCGCTACCATGCCGTCTTCGGCGCCCCGCGCTCCGCGATGGAGCACACGCTGGCCGCGCTGCGCGACCGCCACGGCTCGGTCGCGGGCTATCTGACCGACCGCTGCGGGGTGACCGCCGGGACGCTGGCCGCGCTGCGCGAGCGGCTGGTGGTGTGAGGCGGTGGGTGCGACGCGGACGCCGAAGGGGCGCGGCAGGTGCGCCGCGCCCCTTCGGTGTGTCCGGCCCGCTCAGACGCGGGAGGGCCAGTCGATGCGATGGTCCAGCACCCAGTCCAGGGAGTTGTCGGGCAGGCCCGCGTCGAGCTTGGCGGCCGACGCGCGGGCGCCGAGCGCGACGACGGCCTCGACACGGCCGCGCCGCAACTCCTCGTAGCGCGCGGGGGCCTGGCCCCACGGCAGGTCGCGCAGGCACTGGGCGAGGACCACGGCGTCCTCCAGGGCCATGGACGAGCCCTGGCCGGAGGTGGGCGTCGTGGCGTGGGCGGCGTCGCCGAGCAGCACCAGGCGGTCGCGGTGCCAGACGGGGACGGTGGGCAGGTCGTGGGTGGCGAGCGCGTACAGGTCGGTGTAGGTCGCGCGGATCACGTCGGCGACGAAGGGCGGGGCGGCGGCGAAGGTGTCCAGGAGGCGGGCGGTGAGGGCGGCGCGGTCCATCGCGGCCAGCTCGGCGCGGGACGGCTCGGCGCCCCACGGCAGGTTCGCGAACCACCACACCTCGCGGCTGCCGGAGACGGTGTAGCCGAAGAAGCCCTTGCGGGTGGGGACGAACTGGAGCTGGGCCGGATCGCCCGGGGCGTCCACGCCGGAGGCGAAACCGCCGAGGTTGAGCAGGGGGATGTAGCGGGTGCCGGGCGCGTCCGGGTCGATGAGGGTCCGGGTGCGCGAGTGGATGCCGTCGCAGCCGACGAGCAGGTCGCCGGAGAGCGCGGGGCCCTCGGCGAAGCGCGCGACCACGCCGTCCGCGAAGGTGTCCGCGCCGACCAGCTTGCGGTCGTGCACGATCCGGGCGCCGGCCGCCACCGCGGCCTCCCGCAGCACCCGGTAGAGGCCCGCCCGGCGGATCGGCGCGAAGCCGGAGGGGCCCGCGGCGCCCGCCAGCGACTCGCGCAGCACCGCCTCCTTCAGGCCCAGCACGTCCAGGGCGGCCAGGCCGTTGGGGGCGACCATGACCCACAGCCCGGCGTCCTTGTCCTCGGCCGGGCGGGCCTCGCAGACGGTGACCTCCGCGCCGATCGCACGCAGCGCGACAGCGGTGGCCGGACCGGCCACCCCGCCGCCGATGACCAGGGCGTGCATCACTGGCTCCTCTCGTCGTGGGGGGTACGGGCGTGCACGATGCGGCCGCCGAACAGGTCGGGCAGCGCCGGATCGAGGTCGTAGCGCGTCACGCAGTCCCGCCAGCCGACGTCGACGATGCTGCCGAAGCCCGCGTCGGCCAGCTCCGCGGCGATCTCCGGCGGGGTGAAGAAGGACCGCCACGGCTCGCCCATCCGCGCCATCGCCTCGGCCTGCGCGGCGAGCGCGGGCCTGCGGTGCGCGGGCAGCGCGGCGGCGGGCTGGTTGTAGTCGAAGACCAGCTCGGCGGGCGCGGGCAGTCCCGCGACGAAGCGCGCGGTCTCCAGCAGCGCCTCCCGCTCCAGGTACGGCGCCACCCCGAGCAGCAGGAAGAACGCCGGTGACGTCCGGTCGAACCCGGCGGACAGCAGGGCCGATTCGGCGGTCTGCTCGGCGAAGTCGGCGGGGCAGAAGACGACCGTGTCGGGCACGTCGATGCCCGCCGCGGCCAGCCGCTCGCGCTTCCACGCCTGCGTGGCGGGCAGATCGACCTCGAAGACCCGCAGCGCGGGATTGCGGTTGCGGTACGCGAAGGTGTCCAGGCCCGCCCCGAGGATGACCACCTGCCGGGTGCGGGTCGCGGCCAGCAAAGCGTCCTCCGCGACCCGGTGGCGCAGCGCCATGAACAGCCGTACCTCGGCGGGCATGCCGTGCGGCACACCCGCGGCGGGTCTGCCCGGCCCCGTGGCGGCGGGCAGGATGCGCGCCGCCAGCGGGTCGGCGAAGACCCGCGCGGAGTCCGCCGTCTGGTGCGCGGCGCGGGCGTGCGCCGAACTCATCGCGGTGCGGCTGGGGCGGCCGGTGGGCATCAGCGCTCTCCTCCTGTCGTGGTCAGCCGCAACCGCCGTGCGTGGCTGATCAGTTCGGCCCGGCGGCTGACGCCGAGCTTGACCTTGATCGAGGCCCGCTGGGCCTCGACGGTGCGGACGGACAGGCCCAGTTCGTCGGCGATCTGCGGGTGGGTGAGGCCGTCGGCGATCAGGCCCAGCACCTCGCGTTCGCGGCGGCTGAGCGGCCCGTCGCAGCCCCCGGGGCGGTCCAGCAGGGCCGCGCCGAGGGCGGGTTGGAGGTAACGGCCGCCGGCCGCGAGCGCGTCGACGGCGGCGACCAGCTCCTCGGCGGCGGCGTCCTTGGTGAGGAAGCCGTGGGCCCCGGCGGCGAGCGCGTCGCGCGCGCAGTCCAGGTCGTTGCGCATGGTCAGGACGAGCACCCGGGTGGCCGGGGACAGCGCCCGTACGGTCGGCAGCACGGGGAGGCTGAGGGTGCCGGGGAAGTTCAGGTCGAGCAGCAGCACGTCGGGGCGGTGCCGGCGGACCTGCGCGACGGTGCCGGGCAGGTCGGCGGCCTCGCCCGCGATGCGGTAGCGCTCGCCGTCCAGCAGGGTGCGGATGCCGTACCGGACGACCGGGTGGTCGTCGCAGATGAGGATGCTCGGGGCGGGCCCGGGGCGGTTCATCGCCGGGACCTCCCGTCGGGGGCGGGGCGCGGCTCCCTGGGCAGCGAGAGCGTCAGGGAGGTGCCGTCGCCGCCGGACCGCACGGCCAGGTAGCCGCCCGCGGCCCGCGCCCGCGCATAGCTCGCGCCGAGCCCGAAGTGGCCGCGGGAGGCGGCTTCTTGGGCGGCCTGGAAGCCGTGGCCGTCGTCCGAGACGACGCACACCAGGCGGCTGCGCGAGGACGCCAGCGACACCCACGCGTGCGCGGCGCCGCTGTGCCGGGCGGTGTTGTGCAGGGCCTCCCGCACGATCCGGTACGCGACCAGGTCGTTGCCCGCCCAACTGCCGGACGCGGTGGTGTGGTTGTCGACGCGGATCCGCACGCCGGTCGTGGACTCCAGGTGCGCGGCGGTCGCGGCGAGCGCGGTGGGCAGGTCCTCGTGGGGCGGGGCGTCGGGCGCGTCCGTGAGGTCCGCGGACCCCGGCGCCTCCTCGTGTCGGTCGTCCGTGTGCTGGGCGTCCGCGACGAGCCGCCGCAGGCCCGCGATCTCGCCGTCCAACAGCTCGCGCAGGGCCTCGCCGACGTCGCGGGGGAGCGGGCCGGGCGCGGCGAGCGCCCGGCCCAGCCGGATCCGGGCCACGGCCAGGCCCTGGAGCACACCGTCGTGCAGCACCTGGGCGGGGACGGACGGTTCGGCGCCCATCACGCCCCCGGGTGGCGCGCGGCGAACAGGCAGACCGTCCCGGAGCGGACCGTCTCGACGTCGGTGAAGCGCGCGCCGAGCTGCTCGGTGAGGTCGTCCATCCGGTCGTCGAGGTTGCTGAAGACCTCGCTGCGGTTGAGCTTGGCCAGCAGCTTGCCGGAGCGCTTGCTGTGGTGCGGGCCCAGGCCCAGCACAGTGGCGCCGAACACCCGCGCGCCGGGCCGCAGATGGGGTGTGACGTGGTCGAAGACCACCGCCTTCTGCGCCATCGTGCCCGGCAGGCAGTGCAGCAGGAAGTTCATGCCGACCGAGTCGTAGCGCGCGCCGCCCAGGGTGTCGAACGGGTGGAACGCGTCACCGGTGCGGACCTCGGGCCGGTAGCGCCGGATGCGGTGCGCGGCCGTGGCGAGGACCACCTCGTTGAGGTCGAGCAGGGTGATCGACGGGGAATCCACCGGAAATCTGCATTTGTCCATGAACCATCCGGTGCCCGGCCCGATATCGAGATGCGCGGCCCCGGTGTGGCGGTTGTAGTGTGCCAGCATTCTGCCGCGCGGGCAGCGCCACATGAAGCGGCTCATCATGCCGAGCACGAAGAGGTCGTACGCGGCGAGCATGGGACGCCGATAGGACTCGGCCCCCGCCCGAATGCGCTCCTGCGTCGGTTCGGAAAGTTCGGTCTGCGCGTGGTTCGATTCCATGGCAGTCAATCCCTCGGCGTCCTCGTCGGCATCCTGTGCGGCGTCCTCGGCCCGGACGTGTCAGACGCGGGTCGCGGTGACGAACTGGCCGCCCGGCAGCCGCCCGTCGGGCCGCCCGTAGCGCGCGCCCAGCTCGCCGCGGTCGGTCACGTGCAGGCTCCAGCCCTGCCCCGCGACCCAGTCCCGCCCCTCCGGGCCGAGGCCGCCGCGGACCATCGCGCTGATCCGGTCCGCGCCCGGCGTGCTGAGGGCGGCGTTCTTCGCCCGCGGGTCGGGGCCGGCCTTGTCGGAGTGCTCGAAGACCAGCCTGCTGCCCGGCGCGGACAGCCGCCCGACGTCCCCGACGACCTTCCGCGCCTGCTCGCCGGTGAGGTACGGCAGCACGCCCTCGGCGACCCACGCGGTCGGCCGGGCGGGGTCGAAGGCCTGCCCGGCGAGCCGGGCGGCGAAGTCCTCGCGCAGGTCGGCGTGCACGGCGGTGCGTGAGCGGGCGGTCGGCTTCGCGCCCGCGGCGGCGAGCACCGCGTCCTTGAAGCCGAAGACGGACGGGGTGTCGACCTCGTACACGTCGGCGTCCGGCACCGGCAGCCGGAAGGCGCGCGCGTCGAGCCCGGCGCCGAGGATGACGACCTGGCGGCAGCCGGCGGCCACCGCCTCGCACACGTAGTCGTCGATGAAGCGGGTGCGGACGACCCCGCGGGAGTAGAACAGGTCGACCCACGCCTCCAGCGAGGGCCACTCGTCCGGCTCCAGCACGTCCTTGGCCGCGTCCACGAACCCCTGCGCGTAGGGGTCGTGGAACATCCGGTCGGGGCGGGCGGATTCCAGCGCGCGGGCCATCGCGACCGCGACCGAGGTGACCCCGGCGCCGGCCGGCGCCGTGGATACGGAGGCCGCTGCTGACGAGTCCATTACCGTCTCCTCGCAATCGGGAAATCAATTGACGCCAGTGAAGCACCGGCCCGGAAATTGCGTCAATAATTCCCCCGGTCGGCAAGGCTTCGTCCCCGAGGATGGGCGCGCCTCGTTCGCGGGTATGAGCCGATTTAGTTCTCTGGGCTGAAGATATTCCGGCTGGATATTGCGTAACCTGAGTCGCCGGGTTCGTTGCTGGAAATGTGAAAGGGGATTCGCTGTGCCGACATTCACAATTAACGAGCTGATGGAGATCCTGGTCGTCAAAACCGGACTGCCCCGCTCCGCGGTGACCGCAGACCCCGGCGCCACGCTCAGCGACGTCGATCTCGACTCGCTGGCGCAGCTCCAGGTCAGGGCGGAGATCGAGGACCGCTACGGGATCGCGCTGGAGGACGAGCACGCCCACGCGACCTTCGGCGAGCTGGTGGCGCTGGTCAACGAGGGACTGAGCGAGCGGGCACGATGAGCGGCCCGCTGAGCGGCCCCGCCGGCACGTCAGCGGCCGGGGGACGGCGGATCGTGGTGACCGGAATCGGGGTGGTCGCCCCCGGCGGGGCCACCCGCAAGGCCTTCTGGCAGATGCTCACCGACGGGCGTACCGCCACCCGGCGGATCTCGCTGTTCAACCCCGCGCAGTTCCGCTCCCAACTGGCGGCGGAGGTCGACTTCGACCCGCTGGCCGCCGGTCTGACCCGGCAGGAGGTCTTCCGCAACGACCGCTCCGTGCAGTTCGCGCTGGTCGCCGCCGACGAGGCGGTCGCCGACTCCGGCCTGGAACTGGACGCCGCCGGACCCGGCGGCGTGGACCACGACCGGATGGCGGTGTGCCTGGGCAGCGCGGTCGGCGCGAGCACCCGCCTGGAGGACGAGTACGTGGTGGCGAGCGACGGCGGCCGCAACTGGCTCGTCGACCCGCGGTTCGCCTCCGACTTCCTCTACCAGGCGTGGGTCCCCAGCACCCTCGCGGCCGAGGTCGCCTTCCGCTTCGGGGCGCACGGCCCGGCCTCGGTGATCTCCACCGGCTGCACCTCGGGCATCGACGCGCTCGGCCAGGCCTACCAGCTCATCCAGGACGACATGGCCGACATCGTCCTCGCGGGCGCGAGCGACGCGCCCATCACCCCCATCTCCATCGCCTGCTTCGACGCGATCGGCGCCACCAGCACCCGCAACGACGACCCTGAGCACGCCTCCCGCCCCTTCGACGCCACGCGCGACGGCTTCGTGATGGGCGAGGGCTCCGCGGTGCTCGTCCTGGAGGAGTACACGCACGCCCGGCGGCGGGACGCCCACATCTACGCCGAGATCCGCGGCTACGCCAACCGCTGCAACGCCTTCCACATGACCGGACTGCGCCCGGACGGCGCCGAGATGGCCGTCGCCATCCGCAGCGCGCTGGACCAGGCCCGGCTCGACCCCACCGCGCTGGACTACGTCAACGCGCACGGCTCGGGCACCAAGCAGAACGACCGGCACGAGACCGCCGCCTTCAAGGCGAGCCTGGGCGCGCACGCCTACCGGGTGCCGGTCAGCTCCATCAAGTCCATGGTCGGGCACTCGCTCGGCGCGATCGGCTCCATCGAGGTGGCCGCGACCGCGCTGGCGATCGAGCACGACGTCGTGCCGCCCACCGCCAACTACGCCGAGGCCGACCCGCAGTGCGACCTCGACTACGTGCCCAACACCGCGCGCGACCACCGGGTGGACGCGGCGCTGTCGGTCGGCAGCGGCTTCGGCGGCTTCCAGTCGGCCATCGTCCTCACGGCGGTGCCCCGATGACCGCCGTGATCACCGGGCTCGGCGTGGTGGCGCCGACCGGCGTCGGAGCGGACGCGCACTGGCGCGCGACGCTCGCGGGCGAACTGGCGGTGCGCCCGCTCGAATCCTTCGACGCGAGCGGCTACGCCACCCGACTCGCCGGACAGATACCGGACTTCGACGTGGACGCGTACGTACCGGGACGGCTGGCGATCCAGACCGACCGCTGGACGTGGCTCGCCTTCGCCGCGACCGGGATGGCCCTCGCCGACGCGGGCTACGACCCGGCCGCGCACGACCCGTACGCCACCTCCGTGATCCTCGGCAGCGGTTCGGGCGGCAACGAGTTCGGGCAGCGCGAGATCCAGGCTTTGTGGAGCCGGGGCCGCAAGGCGGTCGGCGTCTACCAGTCCATCGCCTGGTTCTACGCCGCCAGCACCGGCCAACTCGCCATCCACCACGGCACCAAGGGCCCCTGCGGGGTGCTGGTCGCGGACGCCGCGTCCGGCATCGACAGCCTCGGCTGGGCGGCCCGCGCCATCCGCCGCGGCACCGGCGCCGTGCTCGCGGGGGGCACCGAGGCGCCGCTCGCCCCGTACGCGCTGACCGCCCAGATGGCGGGCGGCAAGATGTCCACCGCGACCGACCCCAGGGCCGGTTACAAGCCCTTCGACCGCGCCGCGGGCGGCCACGTCCCCGGCGAGGGCGGCGCGGTGCTGCTGGTCGAGGACGAAGAGGCGGTACGGGCCAGGTCCGGCCCGGCCGGATACGGCACCCTCGCCGGATACGCCGCCACCCACGACGCCCACCACTACCGGGACACCGCGCCGGACGGCCGGCAGTACGCCCGCGCGATCGAACTCGCCCTCGCGCGCGCCGGATCGGTCCCGGCCGACATCGACATGGTGCTCGCCGACGGGGCGGGCCGCCCGGACGCCGACGCCGCCGAGGCGCACGCGCTGCGCGCGGTGTTCGGCCCGCACGGCGTCCCCGTCACCGCCCCGCAGGGCCTGGCGGGGCGGCTGCTCGCGGGCGGCTCCGCGCTCAACGTCGCCACCGCGCTGCTGGCGATGCGGGCCGGGGTGATCCCGCCGGTCGGCAACCTCGACGACCCGGACCCGGCGTACGGCCTCGACCTCGTCCGCGCACCGCGCGAACGCCCGCTGCGCACGGTGCTGGTCACCGCGCGCGGCCAGGGCGGCTTCAACAGCGCGGTGGTACTGCGCGGCATCCCGCCGCGCGGCGCGGACTCCCCTGCCACCGGGGGGAGTTGAGCCGACACCGTCGGACCCGGGACGGACGGTACCGATATTCGGTGCAGGTGTGCTTTGGTACGGAGCAGACCGCCCACACTGATTACGTGCACGCGCCGAAGGGGAGCCACCTGCGGATGGCAGAGCTGTCTGTCCCACAAATCCACAGATGGTTTATCACTCTGCGGGGGTCTCGATGGACATTGTACGTGGTTTAGACGATTTGTTGCCTGTGGCAGTTTGTGGTGGTCCTGGCGTGTACCGGGCAGGAATGATGGCGGTCCTGTGCGGTATCCCGGGCATCGACGTCGTGGTCGAATTCGACACCGAGAGTTACAATCCCAGGCTGTTGCGCGAGCATCGGCCACGCGTCCTGCTGATGGACCTGGACGGCTTCGACACCGAGGACCTGCTCGCCCGGCAACTGGTCAGCCAGACCGACGGGCTGGGCGTCAAGGTCCTCGCCCTGTCCGCGAGCCTGGACGCGGGCACCGCGATCAAGGTCCTGCTGGGCGGCGCCCAGGGCTTCCTGCACAAGGACACCCCCGTGCAGGTCCTGGTCGACGCGATACGCGCCGTCGACCGCGGCGGCGTCGCCCTCGACCCGCAGGTGGCCGGCGAACTGGTCAGCACCCTGCGCTACAACGTCCCCAACGAGACCCCGGCAGGACCGGGCGAAACCGTCAAACTCACCCCGCGGCAGCGGCAGATCCTCGGCCTGATCGGCCACGGACTGACCAACGTCGAGATCGCCGACCAGCTCCAGCTGGGCAGACCCACCGTGAAGACGCACATCTCCTCGCTGCTGCGCGCGCTGGACCTGCGCGACCGTACGCAACTGGCGGTGTACGCCTGCACGCACGGATTCCGGGCGCACGCGGCGGTGTCCTGACCGGCCCGCCCGCCGTCCCACCACCGCACCACCGTCTCCACCGTCCCACCGCTCCACCCCGTCCCACCCGGGCCGCCCCGGCGGCCGGTGCCCCGTGCGCCGGCCGCCGGGGCGGACCCGTGTCCGCCGCCCGGCTCGCGGGTTTCCCGCATCCGTACGGCGGAATTCCCGCAGGATCTTCGCGGCAGAATTCCGATGCGGAAAGCGCGGCCCGACGGCGACGATTTCCTCATGAGTGATTCACGGGTAGGCCGGATCCGCGCCGAGGAAATAGAGCCCTATCGGGCGCGCGGCGGCCAGTTGCGCATGGTGCTCCACCCGGGTTCGGTGGGAAGCAGGTCCGGTTACATGGGAACTGCGATCCTCCGTCCCGGCGAGCATGTGGTGGAGCATTTCCACCCCTACGGCGAGGAGTTCCTCTACAACATCACCGGCGATCTCCAGCTGGAGGTCGAGGGCGAGAAATGGGCCGTCGGCCCCGGCGAGGGAATCTACGTCCCCATCGGGAAGCGGCACCGGCTGCGGAACGTCGGCAGCACCGAGTCGCTGACCGTCTACCACATCGGCCCGCTCGCCCCGGACCCGTCGCTCGCCCACATCGACACCGAGGTGCTGGGCGCGGAGGAGTCCGGGACGGACGACGCCGCCGCGGGCACCGCCCGCGTGCTGTTCGGCATGAAGGTCGCCGAGGACCGCCGCGAGGACTTCCTCGCCGCCTACGAGAAGGTCCGCTTCAGCGTCGCCGCGACCCGGGGCCACCTGCGCGACCAGATCTGCCAGGCGCCGGACGACCCGTCGCGCTGGCTCATCGTGAGCGAGTGGACGTCGCTGGCCGACTTCTTCGCCTGGGAGAAGTCCGAGGAGCACAAGGAGCTGGTCCGGCCGATGCGCGCCTGCTACTCCGACCCGGAGTTCCACAGCTACACCGTCGTCGCCGAGACGCTGGGCACGACGGGCGCGGCGACGGGGGCGGGGGTGCGGCCGTGAGCACCATCTCCGCCGAGGACCGGCTCATGACGTACATCAACGTCTTCCACTGCACGCCGGACAAGCAGCAGGAGCTGTCCGCCGCGATCCGCCGGGAGACCGAGGACATCGTCCGGCACATGCCCGGCTTCGTCTCCGCGAACCTGCACTGCTCCGTGGACGGCACCCGCGTCACCAACTACGCCCAGTGGAGCACCCTGGCCGCCTTCCAGGAGCACATCCGCAGCGAGGCCGGCCGCGCCCTCATCACCGAGCTGCACAAGTACGCCGACAACGTGGACGTCCACGTCTACCAGGTCGACTGGATCATGTCCGGCGAAGGGAAATGACGACCATGAAAACCGCCCGCGAGCTGTGGGAGGCCGTCTACCGGGCGGTCGAGGAGGTCAACGGCTTCCTGCTGTACGAGCTGTGCGACGGCGAGGTGGAGATCCGCACCGCCAGCCAGGAGACCAAGGGCGCCAAGCGGCTCGGCGACATGTTCGCCCAGCAGCGCGGCCTCTACGAGGAGCTGGAGCACAAGGTCGACAGCCTCGTGGAGTCCGGCGACGGCACCGCGCTCGCCGTCGAGCTGACCCTCACCGGCATCCCCAAGGGCACCGACACCCGGCTGACCTGGAACGTCATGGAGATCATCCGCGCCGACGCGGGCCGCATCGTGTCCTGGCACGCGATGCTCGACCGCACCGGACTCATCCAGCAGATCCAGCAGCTGCACGCGGCCAAGGCCGGTAACGCCGGTGAGGCCGGGAAGAGCGGCGGGTCCGGCGCGTCCTGGAAGGCGTGACCGCGGTGCCGGCCGGGACACCGGGGGCCGCGCTGGAGGCCATCCCGCAGGTCCGGGAGGTCGAGGTCGCCGACGGCGTGGTCGCCCTCGTCAACGGTGACGGCGGCGCGGGCCAGTCCAACAGCGTGCTGCTGCTCGGCGAGCCCGTCACCGTCGTCGACACCATGCTGCTGCCGGAGATGGCCGCCGCCATCCCCGCCGCGCTGGAGCGCCGCGGCCGCCGCGCCGGGCTCGTCGTCAACACCCACATCCACACCGACCACATCGGCGGCAACCTGCTCTTCGACGACGTGCCGATCGTCGCCCACCCGCGCACGGTGGCCGGCATGCGCAAGATGATCGGCGAACGCGGCCTGCCCGCGCTGCTCGCGAAGGTCATGCCCGGTTTCGCGACCCGGCTCGCCGACTGGGACAGCGTCGCCGCCGAGCCCGTACCGCCCGACGGCATCGAACGCGCCCTGCCCTCGGGGGCGAAGGTGCTGGAGTTCACCGACACCCACTCGGCGGCCGACCTCGCGGTGTGGCTGCCCGCGCAGAAGGTCCTGGTCAGCGGTGACCTGTGCTTCTCCGGGGTCACCCCGCTCGCGGTGCACGGCCGCGTGAGCCGCTGGCGTACGGCCCTGGACCGGCTCGTCGCGCTGGAGCCCACGGTCGTCGTCCCCGGGCACGGCAGCCCCGCCGGGATCGGCGTCCTGCACGACCTCGCCGACTACTTCGACCGGGTGCTGGCCGCCGCGCGGCTGGCACACGCCGCAGAACTGCCCGCGGAGGAGGTCTGGTCGTCCTTCGACCCGGGCCCCGCGGCGGGCTGGCTCGAACCCGAACGAACCCTCGTGAACATCCAGGTAGCCCTTGCCGAGATGACCGGCAAGCCATTCGAAGGAGAACACCGTGTCCGACAAGGTCAACATTCGCCGCATTCTCACTGAGGCGTTCTCGAAGGGCGACACCGAGGTCCTGGACGAGCTGATGACCGAGGACTTCGTCAACCACAACGCGCCTCCCGGAATGGACACCAGCCGCGAGGGCGTGAAGTCCGTCATCAAGATCGAGCGGCAGGGCTTCCCCGACCTCAAGGCCGAGATCATCCGCGACTTCGAGGACGGCGAGTACGTCATCCAGCACGTCAAGCTCACCGGCACCCACAAGGGCCTGGTCTTCGGCGCCGAGCCGACCGGCCGGGTCATCAGCTGGAACGAGATCCACATCGCGAAGGTCCGCGACGGCAGGGTCAGCGACCACTGGGCCTGCAACGACCTGCACGTCCTGATGATCCAGCTGGGCCAGATCGCCCCGCCGGACACCTCCGCCTTCCGCCGGGAGAACGCCGGCGCCTGACCCGTCCGGGCCCCGGGCCGCGTCGGACTCCGGGCCGTGTCGGACTCCGGGCCGTGTCGGACGCCGGGCCGCTGCGGCTGCCCGACCGGCTCGGGCTCCTGACCGGCTCGGGCTCCCGACCGGTCCCGGTTTCCGACCGGCCCCCGCGTCCCCCTCCGGGACTTCGTCGAGGAGATGCATCATGACTGACGGGTTCGCGATCATCGGACTGGCCGCACGGCTGCCCCGGGCGGACGATCCGGCCGGGCTGTGGCGGCTGCTGCGCTCGGGCGGCGACGCGGTCACCGACCCGCCACCGGGGCGTACGGCCACCCGGCGGGGCGCGTTCCTCGACGACGTCCCGGGGGAGGCGGGCGCTCCTCCGGTTCCGGCCGTCCACGCCTTCGACCCGGGCTTCTTCGGGATCTTCCCGCGCGAGGCCGCGGCCATGGACCCGCATCAGCGGCTCGTCCTGGAGCTGGGCTGGGAGGCGCTGGAGCGCGCCGGGCTCACCGCCGAACGCCTCGCCGGCACCCACACCGGCGTGTTCGTGTCCGCACCGGCCGAGGCCGCGCCCCCCACCGCGCCCGACCACTACACCTTCACCGGCCGCCAGCGCAGCATGATCGCCAACCGGCTCTCGTACGCGCTCGGTCTGCACGGACCCAGCCTCACCGTCGACACCGGGCAGTCCTCGTCGCTCGTCGCCGTGCACCTGGCGGTGCAGTCGCTGCGCAGCGGCGAGTGCGACCTCGCGATCGCGGGCGGCGCCGCGCTCATGCTCGCGCCCGACGCGCACGTGGGCCTCGCCGAGATGGGCGTGCTGTCGCCCGACGCCCGCTGCCACGTCTTCGACCGCCGTGCCAACGGCTTCGTCCGTGGCGAGGGCGGCGGCCTCGTCGTCCTCAAACGCCTCGCCGACGCGCTCGCGGACGGCGACCGCATCGCCGCCGTCGTCGCGGGCAGCGCCGTCAACAACGACGGCCGCACGAACGGACTTACGGCCCCCAGCGCGGCCGCCCAGCAGGAACTCCTCACCCGCGCCTACCGGCAGGCCGGGATCGACCCCGGCGCCGTCCACTACGTCGAACTCCACGGCACCGGAACCGCGGTGGGCGACCCCGTCGAGGCCACCGCCCTCGGCGGCGCCCTCGGCACCGCCCCGACCCGCACCGCGCCGCTGCTCGTCGGCTCGGTCAAGACCAACATCGGCCACCTCGACACCGCCGCCGGCATCGCGGGCCTGCTCAAGACCGTCCTCAGCCTCCAGCACCGCGAACTGCCCGCGAGCCTGCACTTCACCGAGCCCAACCCCGCGATCGACCTCGACGGCCTCAACCTGCGCGTCAACGCCGCCCCCCGCCCCTGGCCGTCCGGCGGCCCCGCCCTCGCGGGCGTCAGCTCCTTCGGCCTCGGCGGCACGAACTGCCACGTCGTCCTCACCGAGGCACCGCCGCAGCCGGCCCCCGCACGCCCCGCCCCACGCCCCACCGCGCGCCCCGAGGTGATCCCGTGGGTGCTCTCGGCCAAGACCCCGGGCGCCCTGCGCGCCCAGGCCCGCCGCCTGCTCGCCCACGCCCAGACGCACGACCCCCTGGACACCGGCCACTCCCTCGCCACCACCCGCACGCTCTTCCCCGTCCGGGCGGTGGTGCTCGGCCACGACACCGCCGAACTGGCGGTAGGGCTGGAGCGGTTGGCCACGTCGCAGGACCCGGCCGGGGTCTACGGCGAAGGTCCGTACGCCGCCGCTGCCTTCGTCGCCGGTGAGGACACGGACTGGGCCGCCGTCTTCGCGGACACGGGCGCGCGAGCGGTGGAGCTGCCGACGTACGCGTTCGAGCGCGGGGCGTACGGGGTGCCGTCCGCCGGGTCGGCGGGGGAGGGGGCCCGCGATGCCTCGGGGCCCACGGCGGACGGCGCCGATCCGTCACGGCGTGACCTGGCGCCCGCGGCCGGCGACGGCCTGCTCGGCGTCGTACGGGCCGAGGTCGCGGCGCAGTTGGGGCACGCGGACGCCAACGCGGTGCCGCGCGACCGGAGTTTCAAGGACCTCGGCTTTGGCTCGCTCGCCCTCGTCGAACTCACCGAGCGGCTCACCGACGCGCTCGGCCGCCAGGTGGACGCGACGGAGCCCTTCGACCACCCGACGCCCGCCGCGCTCGCGGCACGCCTGGCGGAGACGGCGGCGGAGGAGGCAGCGGACGGCGCGGGCGGCGGGCGGGCCGACACCCGTACGCCAGAGGCCGGTTCGGGGCCGGGCGTTCGCGCCGCCTCCGCCGGGGACGGCCCCGCGCCCGGGTCGGAGGACGGCGACGCCGTCGCCATCGTCGGGATCGGATGCCGCTACCCGGGCGGGATCACGTCCGCCGCCGACCTGTGGGAGGTCGCTGCGGGCGGCCGGGACGTCATCTCGGGCTTCCCCACCGACCGCGGCTGGGACCTGGCGCGGCTGTACGACCCGGACCCGGACCGTACCGGGACCACGTACGTCCGCGAGGGCGGCTTCCTCGACGACGTCGCCGGGTTCGACGCGGGCTTCTTCGGGATCAGCCCGAGCGAGGCCCTCGCGATGGACCCGCAGCAGCGGCTGCTGCTCGAAGTCACGTGGGAGGCGCTGGAGAACGCGGGCCTGGACCCGAACGCGCTCGCCGGGACCCGTACCGGCGCCTTCGTCGGGATGTACGGCTGGGACTCCGCCGAATCCGTCGAGGGCTACCGCATCACCGGCGGCCTCTCGGCCGTCGCCTCCGGCCGGCTCGCGTACGCGCTCGGGCTGGAGGGCCCCGCGGTGACCCTCGACACCGCGTGCTCGTCCTCGCTCGTCGCCCTGCACCTGGCGTGCCGCTCGCTGCGCGCGGGCGAGACCGACCTCGTCCTCGCGGGCGGTGCGACCGTGATGTCCACCCCCCGGGTCTTCCTCGAATTCGCCCGCCAGCGCGGCCTGTCGCCGGACGCCCGCTGCAAGTCCTTCGCGGCCGCCGCGGACGGCACGGCCTGGGCGGAGGGCGTCGGCGTCGTCGTCCTGGAACGCCTGGCCGACGCGCGGCGCAACGGCCACCCGGTGCTCGCCCTCGTCCGCGGCACAGCGATGAACCAGGACGGCGCCTCCAACGGCCTGACCGCCCCCAACGGCCCCTCCCAGCAACGCGTCATCCGCGCCGCCCTGGCCGACGCCGAACTGTCCCCGGCGGACGTGGACGTCGTCGAGGCCCACGGCACGGGCACCGCCCTCGGCGACCCCATCGAGGCGCACGCCCTGCTCGCCACGTACGGCAGGGACCGCCCGCGCGGCAGGGCGCTGCTGCTCGGCTCCCTGAAGTCCAACATCGGCCACGCGCAGGCCGCCGCGGGCCTGGCGGGCGTGATCAAGATGGTCGCGGCGCTGCGGGAGGGCGTGGTGCCGCCCACCCTCCACGTCGACGCCCCCAGCCCCCACATCGACTGGTCCTCCGGCGCGGTCCGCCTCGCCACCCGCACCGAACCCTGGCCTGCCACCGCCCGCCCCCGCCGCGCCGCGGTCTCCTCCTTCGGCATCTCCGGCACGAACGCCCACGTCATCCTCGAACAGGCCCCTGCGGTGGCTGCGTTGCAGCCGGGCGGAGAGGCGGGGGCGACCCCGTGGCCCGCACTCCCGTGGGTCCTCTCGGCGAAGACCCCGGAAGCCCTGCGGGCCCAGGCGTCCCGCCTGCTGGCGCATGTGTCGGCCGATGGAACCGGGGCCGCGGGGGACGGCGACCGGGGTTCGGCCGCGGCGGACACCGGGGCTGCTGCCGGGGCGCCCGGTGCCGGGGCCGCAGGTGGCACCGGCACCGGCTCCGTCGCGGGGGGCGGCGCCGCCGACATCGGGCGCTCCCTCCTCGCCACGCGCTCCCGCTTCGCGCACCGCGCGGTCGTCGTCGGGGACAGCTCCGCCGAGCTGGCCGCGGGGCTCGGCGCGCTCGCCGCCGGGCTCCCGGCCGGGAACGTCGTCCGCGGGGAGGCGGACGAGGAGCCGGGACGGACCGCCTTCGTCTTTCCCGGCCAGGGCGGGCAGTGGCTCGCGATGGCGGCCGAACTCCTCGACTCCGCACCGGTCTTCGCCGCGCACATGGCGCGGTGCGCGGCCGTGATCGACCCGCTCGTGGACTGGTCGCTGCTGGACACCGTCCGGGACGGCGCGGACGGCGGGTGGCTGGAGCGGGCCGACGTCGTACCGCCCGCGCTGTTCGCGGTGATGGTGTCGCTGGCCGAGCTGTGGCGCTCGCTCGGTGTGCTGCCGGACGCCGTCGTCGGGTCGTCGCAGGGGGAGATCGCCGCCGCGTACGTCGCCGGCGCGCTGACGCTGGAGGACGCGGGGCGGCTCGTCGTGACCCGCTCGCGGCTGCTCGCCGAGGGGCTCACCGGGGCCATCGCCTCGGTCGGCGCCCCGGCGGCCGAGGTCGCCCGGCGGCTCGCCCCCGGGCTCACCATCGCGGGCGTCAACGGCCCGAACGGCACGACCGTCGCCGGGCCCGAGGACGCGCTGGAGGCGTTCGTCGCGGAGCTGCGGGCGGCGGGTGTGCCCGCGCGGGCGGTCGCCTCGATCGCCTCGCACTCGCCGCTCGTCGCCCCGCTGGAGCCGCGCTTCGCCGAGCTGCTGGACTTCGTACGACCTCACCGCGGCACGGTGCCGCTGTATTCGTCGGTGACGGGCGTGGTCGCGGCGGGCGAGGAGCTGACGGCCGCGTACTGGTACCGCAACTGCCGCGAACCGGTGGCCTTCCAGGCCGCCGTCGAGGCGCTGCTCGCCGACGGCTTCACGCACTTCGTGGAGTGCTCGCCGCACCCGTCGCTGGCGATGCACATCGAGCAGACCGCCGAACAGGCCTCCCGCACGGTCACGGTGACCGGCTCGCTGCGCCGCCGCGAGGGCGGCCCCGCGCGCTTCCTGGCCTCCGCCGCCGAACGGTACGTGCGCGGCGGCGCGGTGGCGTGGGAGCCGGTGTTCGGGCCGGCGGCCCGCCGCGTCCCGCTCCCGACGTACGCCTTCACGCACAAGCGGTACTGGCTGGAACCGCGCCCGCCCCTCGACGCGGCCGGCCTCGGACTGACCCCGGCCGAACACCCGTTGGTCGCCGCCGTCGCCGAAGTGCCCGCCTCCGGTGCCGTGTTGCTGACCGGACGGATCGCCCTGGCCACGCACTCCTGGCTCGCCGACCACGCGGTGTCCGGCGCCCCGCTCCTCCCGGCGACCGCCTTCCTCGACCTGGCGCTGCGCGCCGCCGCGCAGACCGGCCGTCCGGGCGTCGCCGACCTGGTGGTGCAGGCCCCGCTCGTCCTCCCGGCCGAGGGCGCGGTCGCCGTCCGCGTGACGGCGGAGGACGACGGCACGCTGACGGTGCACTCCCGCGCGGAGGACGCTGACGACAGCGGGTGGGTGACGCACGCGCACGGTGAACTGACCGCCGAGGGCGCCGCGTCGGAGCCCCCGCCGCCCCCCGCCGCCTGGCCCCCCGCCGGGGCGGAGCCTCTCGACCTCGCGGACGCGTACGAGCGGCTCGCCGCCCGCGGCTACGGCTACGGGCCCGTCTTCCGCGGCCTGCGCGGGCTGTGGCGGCACGGCGAGCAGGTCCTCGCGGAGGTCGCGCTGCCCGACGGGACCGACGCCGACCGTTTCGGGCTGCACCCCGCGCTGCTGGACGCCGCGCTGCACGCCGTGCTGCTCACCGTCGCGGACGAGGGTCTCGCGCTGCCCTTCTCATGGGGCGGTGTGCGGCTGCACGCGTCGGGCGCGAGCGCGCTGCGGGTCGTCGTCACGCCGGGCGCGGGCCCGGACGAGATCGCGCTCGCGGCGTACGACCCCGCCGGGCACCCCGTCCTCACCGCCGGCTCCCTCGTCCTGCGCCGCCTCACGCCCGAGCAGCGGTCCGCCGTCACGCGCGCCGGGCGCCGCGCCGCGCACCGCCTCCTGGAACTGACCTGGCCGGAGCGGGAGCGGCCGAGCGCCGTGCTCGTGACGGTCGCCGCGTGGGAGGACGTGGACCGCGCGGCGCCCCTCCCGGACGTGGTGGTCCTCGACGCCACGCCCGAGCCGTACGCCCCCGGTCCCGGCGTCGTCGCCGCCGCGCACACCGCCACCCACCGCGTCCTCGCCGCCCTCCAGGACTGGCTCGCCGACGCGCGCACGGCCGCCTGCACCCTGCTGGTCACCACCCGCACCACGGCCCGGTCCGCCGACCCGGCCGACCCGGCTTCCGCCGCCGTCCACGGCCTGGTCCGGGCGGCCCAGGCGGAGGCCCCCGGCCGTATCGTCCTGGTCTCCGCCGAACCCTCCGCCGACCTGGACGTCGCATCCCTGCTGGCCACGGGCGAACCGGAAGTGGCCGTCCGGGCGGGGACGCTGCGGGTGCCGCGCCTGGCACCCGTACGCGAACCTGCCGCGGCGACGACCGACGCGGCCGGCCCCGACCTCGGTGGCGCCGTCCTCATCACCGGGGGGACCGGCGGACTCGGGTCCGCGCTCGCCCGGCATCTCGTGCAGCGGCACGGTGTGCGGCGGCTCGTCCTCGCGTCCCGGCGCGGGGCGGAGGCGCCCGGCGCGGTCGAACTCGCCGCCGAACTCGACGAGATGGGCGCGACGGTCCGCATCGTGCGGTGCGACGTCACGGACGCCGACGCCGTCGCCGCCGTCGTGACGCCCGACATCGGGACGGTCGTGCACACCGCGGGCGTGCTGGACGACGGCGTACTGGACGCCATGACGCCCGCGCGGCTGGACGCCGTGCTGCGCCCCAAGGCGGACGCCGCCTGGCACCTGCACGAGGCCACCGCCCGCACCGGCGCGGCCCTCGTCCTCTTCTCCTCCGTGCTCGGCCTCACCGGCGGCCCCGGCCAGGCCAACTACGCCGCCGCCAACGCCTTCCTGGACGCCCTCGCCGCCCTCCGGCACAGCAGCGGACTGCCCACGCTCGCGATCGGATGGGGGCCGTGGGACCGCGCCGCCGGGATGACCGAGCAACTGCGGGACGCGGACATCGCCCGGCTCCGCCGCCGCGGACTCGTCGAACTCCCCGTCGAGGCGGGCCTGTCGCTCTTCGACGCCGCGCTCGCGCAGCACCGCCCCTACGTCGCCGGTCTCGTCGCCGACCGGACCGCCCTCCAGGAATCCGCCGCGGGAGGCGAACTCCCCGCCGTCCTGCGGGACATCGCGCCCGCCCGTCCCGTCTCCGCGGCCCCGCCCGCCGGGCCCGCCACCGACCTGCTCGCCCTCACCCGCACCGAGGCGGCCCGGCTGCTCGGCCGGGACGGCGGGGCCGGGCAGATCGACCCGGACCGCAACTTCCGCGACCTCGGCTTCGATTCGCTGCTCTCCGTCGAACTGCGCAACCGGCTCAAGGCCGCCACCGGCATCCCGCTGCCCGCAGGGGTGGTCTTCGACCACCCCACACCGTCCGCGCTCGCGGACTACCTGCGCGACCGCACCACCGGGCGGTCCGCGCCCGCGCCCGGGTCCGCGCCAGGGTCCGCGCCGGTCAGGCGCACGGACGCCGACGCCGAGGCCGACCCGATCGTCGTCGTCGGCATGAGCTGCCGCTTCCCCGGCGGCATCGACTCACCGGAACAGCTGTGGGAGGCCGTCGCCGCCGGCCGCGACGTCATCGGCCCCCTCCCCGCCGACCGCGGCTGGGACACCGCACAACTCCCCGCCACCCAGGGCGGCTTCCTCGCCGACGCGAGCGCCTTCGACGCCGACTTCTTCGGCATCAACGCGCACGAGGCCGCCGCGATGGACCCGCAGCAGCGCCTGCTGCTGGAAGTGAGCTGGGAGGCCGTCGAACGCGCGGGCATCGCACCGGACACCCTCGCGGGCAGCCGCACCGGCGTCTTCGCCGGGATCATGGCCCAGGAGTACGGCGCGGGCGCGGACGACGCGGCCGCGGGCGTCGAGGGCTACCGCCTCATCGGCAGCCAGGGCAGCGTCGCCTCCGGCCGGGTCGCGTACGCGCTCGGCCTGGAGGGACCCGCCGTCACCGTGGACACGGCGTGCTCGTCGTCGCTGGTCGCGCTGCACCTCGCGGCCCGCTCGCTCACGTCGGGGGAGTGCGACCTCGCGCTCGCCGGGGCCGTGACCGTGATGGCCACCCCCCGCGTCTTCCTGGACTTCGCCAAGCAGGGCGGGCTCGGCGCGGACGGCCGCTGCAAATCCTTCGGCGAAGCCGCGGACGGCACCGGGTGGAGCGAGGGCGCGGGCGTCCTCGTCCTCGAACGCGCCTCCCGCGCACGGGAGTCCGGCCACCGCGTGCTGGCGGTGCTGCGCGGCAGCGCGGTCAACCAGGACGGCGCGTCCAACGGCCTGACCGCCCCCAACGGCCCCTCCCAGCAACGCGTCATCCGCGCCGCCCTCGCCGACGCGGGCCTCGCGGCAGCCGACGTGGACGCCGTCGAGGCGCACGGCACCGGCACGGTGCTCGGCGACCCGATCGAGGCGGAAGCGCTCCTCGCGACGTACGGCCAGGACCGCCCCGCCCACCGGCCGCTGCACCTCGGCTCGGTGAAGTCCAACCTCGGCCACACGCAGGCCGCGGCGGGCATGGCAGGCGTCATCAAGATGATCGCGGCCCTGCGCCACGGCGTCCTCCCCCCCACCCTGCACGCCGACCCCCCGACCTCCGCCGTCGACTGGTCCACGGGCGCGGTGACCCTCACCACAACCCGCACCCCCTGGCCCCCGACCCCCCACCCCCGCCGCGCCGCCGTCTCCGCCTTCGGCATCTCCGGCACGAACGCCCACGTGATCCTGGAACAGGCCCCGGCGGGGGCGGAGGCGGTGCCGTCGGGGGCCGAGCCGGTGCCGCTGGGCGCCGGGACGATCCCGGCGGCTTCCGGGGCTGTCCCGGTGGGTGCCGAGCCGACGCCGTCGGCTGCCGAGCCGTTCCCGGCGGTTTCCGGGGCGGAGCCCTCGGCGGGTGGTGCCGCCGGGCTGGCGTCCGTGCAGGCCGAGTCCTGGCGGCCTGGAGCCTCGGCGGCGAGTGGTGTCGGGCCGTCCGTTGCCCCCCGGGCCGTCGCGGCGGCCGGGGCGGAGCCCTCGGCGGGTGGTGGCGCCGACGTGCCGCGTGAGGCGGCATCCGGGGCGCCGGGTGCCGGTTCCGAGCAGGCGGACTCCTCGGCGGCCGGCGTCGGCACCTCGCACGCGTCGGCGCGCGCCCAAGCGCCTGCGGAGGCGGAGCCCTCGGCGGGTGGTGCCGCCGGGCTGGCGCCCGTGCAGGCCGAGTCCGGGCGGCAGCCTGGAGCCTCCGCGGCCAGCGGTGACGTGCCGCCTTCCGCCGTCCGGGCCCCCGGGGTGGGAGCCCAGCGGGCCGGGTGGCCGGTCGTTCCGTGGGTGCTGTCCGCCCGCAGTGAGCGGGCCCTGCGCGGGCAGGCGGCGCGGCTGCTGGAGCACGTGGGGGAGCGCGAGGGGCTCGACCCCGCGGGCGTGGCCGCCTCGCTCGTCGCGACCCGGGCGCGCCTCCCGTACCGGGCCGTCCTCACGGGTGCCGACCGCGAGGAACTCCTCCTCAAGCTGGCCGCGTTCGGTGAGAGCGAGCCGTCCGAGCGGCAGCGCGCCAGTGGACCGCTGGTCTTCCTCTTCCCGGGGCACGGCAGCCAGTACGCCGGGATGGGGGCGAGCCTGCACGCCGAGTTCCCGGTGTTCGCCGCCGCGTTGGACGAGGTCGTGGCGGCTCTCGACGCCAACCTCGAACGCCCCCTCGCCGAGTTGCTGTTCGCCGCGAAGGGCACGCCCGAGGCGGGCATGCTCCAGGACCGGACGGAATTCACGCAGCCCGCGCTCTTCGCGGTCGAGGTCGCGCTCTTCCGGCTCGTCGAGTCCTTCGGGCTGCGCCCGGACTACCTTCTCGGCCACTCCTTCGGCGAGTTGGCGGCGGCGCACGTCGCGGGCATCCTGACGCTGCCGGACGCCGCGCGGCTGATCACCGCGCGGGGGCGGTCGATGGCGGCGCTGCCGCCCGGTGTGATGGTGCAGATCCAGGCGGGCGCCGACGAGATCGAGCCCACGCTGGTGCCCGGCGTGTCGATCGCGGCGCTCAACGCGCCGACCGCCACGGTCGTCTCGGGCACCCCGGAGGCCGTGGAGCGGGTCGTCGCGGTGTGGCGGGAGCGCGGCAGGCGCTCCATCAAGCTGCGCAACCGGCACGCCTTCCACTCCGCCGAACTCGACGGCCGGCTCGGCGAGTACGCCGCCGTCGCGGCGGACATCACGTACCACCCGCCGACGATCCCCCTGATGTCGAACGTCACGGGCGCGCCCGCGCGGGAGGACGACCTGCGGTCCGCCGACTACTGGATGCGGCATGCGCGCGGCGCCGTACGGTTCCTGCCGTGCGTCACCGCGCTCGCGGAAACCGGCGCACGCACCTTCGTCGAGATCGGGCCCGGCCGGGCGCTCACCACGCTCACCGCGCAGAGCGCCCCGACCCCCGTGACGGGCGTCTCGCTGCTGCGCCGCGACCTGCCCGAACTCGCCACGCTGCTGCCCGCGCTCGGCGAACTCACCGGGCTCGGGCTGCCGGTGGACTGGCGGGCCGTGCTGGGCGCGCCGCCCGCCGGGCCGCTGCCCGAGCTGCCCACCTACGCCTTCGACCGGCGGCGCTACTGGCTGCGGGCCGAACCCGCGTCCTCCTCCGGGCCGGGGTTCACCGCGGCCGGGCACCCCGTGCTGACCGCCCGTATGGACCTGCCCGCGGACGGCACCGCCGTCCTCACCGGCACGGTGTCCCGCACCGCGCCCGGCTGGCTCGGCGACCACGCGGTGGGCGGCGAAGTCCTGGCCCCCGCCGCCCTGTTCGCGGAACTCGCCCTGCACGCGGCCACGGCCGTGGGCGCCCCGCCCGCCCTGCGAGAGCTGCTCGCGCAGACCCCGCTGACCCTCCCGGCGCAAGGACGGGTGACGCTCCAGGCGGTGGCCCGCCCCTCCGGCGAGGTCGTGCTCTCCGCCCGCGAGGAGTCGCCGGGCGCCCCCTGGACCGTCCACGCGCGGGCCGCGCTCGGCACCCCGGACACCGCGCCGCCGCCCCTGGCCGCCTGGCCGCCCCCGGGCGCCGCGGCGATCGACCCCGAGGCGGCGTACGAGCGCCTCGCCGAGCAGGGCTACGGCTACGGCCCGGCCTTCCGCGGCGTGCGCGCGCTGTGGCGGGACGGCGACGACGTCCTCGCGGAGATCGGAACCGGGACCGGGGCAGGCACCGGATCGGCCGCCGACGCAGCGACCCGAACCGGGTCCGGGTCCGCGACGGGCACCGGCACCGGCACCGCGACCCGCACGGGGGCGGAAGGCGGCACCGGCACCGCGCCCCGAACCGGGACCGCGTCCGGCACCGGCACCGCACCGGACCTCGACACCGCGGGCTACGGCCTCCACCCCGCGCTGCTGGACGCCGCCCTGCACGCCTGGCTCGCCGGTACGGCGCGGGGCGGCACGGACGTCCCCTTCGCGTGGGAGCGGGTGACCCTGCACCGCCCGGGGGCCGCCGCGCTCCGGGTCCGCCTGACCCCGTCCGGGCCCGACGCCATGGCCCTCACGGCGTACGACTCCGAGGGCCGCCCCGTCCTGACGGCCGCCGCGGTACGGCTGCGCCCGGCGGCACCGGCACCGGCACCGGCACCGGCCGCGCCGCTGCTGCGCGCGCTGGCGTGGGAGCCGCTGCCGCCCGTACCCGGCCTGCTGACCGGGCCCGCCCCGGCCCCCGCCCTCGCGTCGGGCTTCGGCGCGGCACTCGTGGCGACGCTCCCCGCGGTCCGTCCCGGCGGCCCCCGCACCGTCCCGGCAGGGGCGACCCCGGCCCCGGCGCGGGCGTCCGGACGCGCCCCGGCCGGCGTCGTGACCCCCGCCCCCGCGCGGCTGTCCGGCTTCGGCGCGGGGGCGGTGCGGACGCCGAGGCCCGCAGGCGGGGAGACCCACCCCGTACGCGGCAGGGCAGCCGCCCCCGCCCCCGCCCCCGCGCGGATCTCCGGCTTCGGCGCCGCCCTCGTCGCCGCACCGCCGCACGGCGCGCAGGCCGCCCCGGCGGCGGTCACCCTCACCCCCTTCGGCCGTGACCTCGCCGTCGTGCGGGCCGTGTCCGCGCCCGGCGCGGACCCCGTCAGCTCGCTGCACGCCCTCACCCGCGGTGTGCTGGCCGCGCTCACCGCGCCCGAGGGGCAGCGGATCGTGGTCGTCACGCGGGGGGCCGTCGCGGTGGACGGGGGCGGGGTCGCGGATCCGGCCGGGGCGGCGGTGTGGGGGATGGTGCGGGCCGCGCAGGCGGAGCAGCCGGGCCGGTTCGTCCTCCTGGACACCGACGTCACCGGGGACGTCGATCCCCGTGCCGTACTCGCCCTCGACGAGGCCGAGGTGGCGATCCGCGCCGGTACGGCCTTCGTGCCGCGCCTCACCGCGCTTCCCACCGACCCGGCGGAGCCCACGGCTGCGCCCGCGCCGGAGCCCCCTTTCGGCCCCGCCTCGACCGTCCTCGTGACCGGCGGCACCGGCCGCCTGGGCTCGCTCTTCGCGCGGCATCTGGTCACGGCGTACGGCGTCCGGCGGCTGGTGCTGGCCGGGCGGCGCGGCCCCGCGGCGCCGGGCGCTGCGGAACTCCGCGCGGAGCTGGGCCACATGGGCGCCGAGGTGGAGATCGTGGCCTGTGACCTGTCCGACCCGGCGGAGGTGGCCGCGCTCGTCACGCCCGGCCTGACGGGCGTCGTGCACGCGGCGGGCGTTGTGGACGACGGCGTGCTCGGATCGCTCACCCCGCAGCGGCTGGCCGCGGTGCTCGCCGCCAAGGCGGACGCCGCATGGCATCTGCACGAGGCGACCCGCGACCTCCCGGGCCTGACCGCCTTCGTGCTCTTCTCCTCCGTCGCCGGCACGCTCGGTGCGCCCGGCCAGGCCAACTACGCGGCCGCGAACGCCTTCCTCGACGGTCTGGCCGCACGGCGCCGGGCCGCGGGGCTGCCCGCGGTGTCCGTCGCGTGGGGGCTGTGGGCGGGTGAACACGGCGGCATGACCGCGCACTTGGGCGACGCCGACCTCGCTCGGCTGCGCGCCCGCGGCCTCGCGCCGATCTCCGAGGCCGCCGGGCTCGCGATGTTCGACGCGGCTCTGACCGCGCCGCACGCCCAGGTCACCGCCGTGGCCCTCACCGCACCCGCCGCTCCCCGCGCAGGGGACGGGGGCGACGACGCGGCCCGCCTCCGCCGCGAACTCGCGGCGCTCGCCCCGGACGACGGCCGACAGCGGCTGCTGGAACTGGTCGGCCGCAGGCTCGCCGCCGTCCTCGGCCACGCCGAGGGCCAGCCGCTCGACCTGGACCGCAACTTCCGCGACCTGGGCGTCGATTCGCTGCAAGCCGTCGAACTCCGCAACGCCCTCACGCCGTTGACGGGCACACCGCTCTCCGCGACCGCGGTCTTCGACCACCCGACGCCCGCGGCCCTCACCGACCACCTCCACCGCATCCTCGTCGCACCGGAGCCCGAACCCGTACCCCACGCGGACCCCACCGCGGACCCCACCGCAGATCCGGCCGCAGATCCGACCGCCGATCCGGCAGCGCAGCCGCACGCCCACCCGAGCCGTAGGGAGTTGATCGAGACCATGGACGTCGAAGCCCTCATCGCCGACGCGCTCGGCGAGGGCGGTGCGCGATGAGCGGCCGCCGTACGCCCGGGGCTGCGGGCACGCCCGACCCGTGGGCCTCCGGCCCGCGCAAGCCCGCCGCCACCCGCCGCACGTCCGCGCGAGGAGCGGACCGGCCCCGCGTCGATCCCGCCCTCTACCGCCGGGACTGGGCCTTCGCCCTGTGGCACATCCTGGTGTCGATGGGCGCCGCCTTCGTCCCGCAACTGCCTGTCCAGGACGAGACGTTCGAGCCGCTCGACTGGCCGGACGACTGGTTCGACGAGTGGTTCGACCCCTACCTCCCCTACGACTCCGGGTGGGGAGACCCGCGATGAGCGAGTACACCGAGGCCCGGCTCGTCAGGGCGCTGCGCGAATCGCTCAAGGAGATCGAGTGGCTGCGCGGCCAGGCCCGCGGTGTCGGTGGCGACGGCGGTGGCGGTGTCGGTGACGACCGGATCGCGATCGTCGGCATCGGCTGCCGCTTCCCCGGCGCCGACTCGGCCGCCGGGCTGTGGGACGTCGTCGTGAACGGCCGCGACGCGATCTCCGGCTTCCCGGACGACCGCGGCTGGGACCTCGACGCCCTCTACCACCCCGACCCGGACCGCCCCGGCACGACGTACGTCCGCGCGGGCGGATTCCTGCCCGGGGCCGCGGACTTCGACGCGGCCTTCTTCGGCATCAGCCGCGCCGAGGCGGTCGCGATGGACCCGCAGCAGCGGCTGCTGCTCGAAGTCGCGTGGGAGGCCTTGGAGGACGCAGGTATCGACCCGCACAGCCTCGCGGGCACCGCGACCGGCGTCCTCGTCGGCCACATGGCCCAGGAGTACGGCCAGGACCTCGTCGAAGTCGGCACCGGCGGCTACCGGTTGACGGGTACGGCGGGCAGCCTGGTCTCTGGCCGGGTGGCGTACGCGCTCGGCCTCGAAGGCCCGGCCCTCACCCTCGACACGGCCTGCTCGTCCTCGCTCGTCGCCGTCCACCTGGCGTGCCGGTCGCTGCGCGCGGGCGAGACCGATCTCGTCCTCGCGGGCGGCGCCACCGTCATGGCCACCCCGCGCGGCTTCGTGGACATGGCCCGGCAGCACGGCCTGGCCGCCGACGGCCGCTGCAAGTCCTTCGCGGCCGCGGCGGACGGCACCGCGTGGGCGGAGGGCGTCGGCGTCCTCGTCCTGGAACGCCTCGCGGACGCCCGCCGCCACGGCCACCGCGTCCTCGCCCTCGTCCGCGGCAGCGCCGTCAACCAGGACGGCGCCTCCAACGGCCTCACCGCCCCCAACGGCCCGGCCCAGCAACGGGTGATCCGCGCCGCCCTCGCCGACGCGGGCCTGGCGCCCGGCGACATCGACGTGGTCGAGGCGCACGGCACCGGCACCGCCCTCGGCGACCCCATCGAGGCACAGGCGCTGCTCGCGACCTACGGGCAGGACCGGCCCGCCGACCGGCCGCTCGTGCTCGGCTCGGTCAAGTCCAACATCGGCCACACGCAGGCCGCCGCGGGTGTCGCGGGCGTCGTCAAGACGGTCGCCGCGCTGCGGTACGGCGTCGTGCCCGCCACCTTGCACGTGGACGCCCCCAGCCCGCACGTCGACTGGACGGCCGGCGCGGTACGTCTCGCGTCCGGCGCGCAGGGCTGGCCGGTCACGGGCCGCCCGCGCCGCGCGGCGGTCTCGGCCTTCGGCATCTCCGGCACGAACGCCCACGTCATCCTCGAACAGGCCCCGCCCGCACCGGAGACGACGCGCCAGGCGCCGCCCGCCGTGCCGTGGGTGCTCTCGGCGAAGACCCCGCAGGCCCTCGCCGCGCACGCCCGGCGGCTGCTCGCCGCCCTCGACGGCGCCGGCGCCGACCCGGTGGACGTCGGCTTCACCCTCCTGCACCGCGCCCGCTTCACCCACCGGGCCGTCGTCCTCGGCACCGACGCCACCGAACTCCTCGCCTCCTTGCGCACGTTGGCCGCCTCACCCGAACCCGGCACGGTCGTCGGCGGCACCCCCCTGCGCGAGCAGGCCGAACGCTTCGCCGCGGGCGGCACCGTCGACTGGGCCCCGCTCTTCGCCGGTACGGGCGCCCGCCGGATCACCCTGCCCCCGTACCCCTTCGCCCGGCAGCGCCACTGGCCCGCGCCCACCACGGCCCGGTCGCAGCCCACTTCGCCGCCCCCGCCCCCGCCCTCACCCTCGCCCGGCGACAGCGTCGAGACGGTACGGGCCGCGCTCGGCGACGTCCTCGGCGAGCACAACACCCTCGGCCTCGACGACGACATCACCGCCCACGGGCTCACCTCCCTCTCCGCGGTGGAGCTGCGCGGCCGCCTCCAGGCCCTGACCGACGCGCGGATCAGCCTGGGCGACATCTTCGACCACCCGACCATCCGCACCCTGGCCCGCTTCCTCGACGCGCACTGAGCGCCCCGCCCCCGGAGGTTCCGATGCCCCACGACCCCGCCGCCGCCCTGAGCTTCGACACCTTCGTCCCGCCCGCGACCGTCAACCGCCGCTCCCCGATCGAGGTGTTCGTCACCGACCACACCCAAGTCGGGCCGGAGGAGTACGCGATCGCCGTACGCGTCGCACCCGGCCACCCGCTGTGGTCGGACCAGGCCGCGCCCTGGCACGACCCCGTCGCGATCATCGAGGCCTTCCGCCAGGCCTTCGTCGTCGTCCGGCACGGCTACCTCGACGTCCTGCGCGGCACCCCCTCCGCCGTCCAGCACCTCACCCTGGACGTACCGGAGTCGGCATCCTTCCACGCCGACGGCGGCACCCCCCTCCAGGGCGTCGTGACCGTACGCGTCACGCCCCGCGACTCCGCCTACGACATCGCGGGCACCTTCGCCGTCGCCGGGGCCCCCGCCATGACGCTCTCCTTCGACAGCGTCCTCTTCCCCCGCGAGTCCTACCGCGAGATCCGCGCCTACCAGCGCACCCGCCGCTTCGCCGACGCCTCCGGCGTACCCGCCGCCCCCGATGCCAAGCCCTTCCCGCCCGAGGCGGTCGGCCGCCGCGACCCCGCCAACGTCGTCATCGCCCCCGCGTCCCCCGACCGCCCCGGCCGCTTCCCCCTGCTCGTCGACCGCACCCACCCCTCCTTCTTCGACCGCGACTACGACCACATCCCCGCGTCCCTGCTCATCGAGGGCATGCGCCAAGCGGCCCTGCACACCGCCGCCGAAGCGGGCCTGCGCGACGGCGAGGCCGTACTCACCGGCGCCGAACTCGACTTCGGCATCTTCGTCGAGATCGACGTCCCCGCCGAATGCGTGGTCTCCGTGACCGGCGAACCCGGCGCGATCACCGCCGCCGTCGGCATCGACCAGGGCGGCGTCCGCGTCGCGAGCGGCACACTCCAGCTCACACAGCCCCGTTGAGACGGCGAACCATGTCACCCACCCCGCACGAGGCCGTGCTCCTCTTCCCCGGCCAGGGCGCGCAACAACCCCGCATGGGCGCCGACCTGTACGGCGCCGAGCCCGTCTTCACCGCCGCCATGGACGCGTTCTTCGCCGCCGTCGGCGAGGACGGCCCCGCGCTGCGCGCCGACTGGCTCGCCGAGCAGCCCGGCCCCGACTTCGACGACTGCCGCCGCGCACAACCCCTGCTCTTCGCCGTCGGAGCGGCACTGGGCACGGCCGTCCTCGCCCGCGGCCTGCGCCCCACCGTCCTCGTCGGCCACAGCGTCGGCGAACTCGCCGCCGCCGCCGTCGCCGGGGTCTTCAGCATCACCGACGGCGGCCGCGTCATGGCCGCCCGCACCGCCGCGATGGCCACGACGGAACCCGGCGGCATGCTCGCCGTCGCCGCCGGAGAGGACCGCATCCGTGACGTCCTCGGCGCCGACCTCGCCGCGCAGGGCATCGCGATCGCCGCGGTCAACAGCCCCTACCAGACGGTGCTCTCCGGAGCCACCGCCGAACTCCGCCTCGCCGAGAAGGCGCTCACCACCGCCGTGGTGGCCTGCCGCCCCGTCCGCGCCCGCCAGCCCTTCCACAGCCCCCTGTGCGAGGACGCCGCCCAGCACTTCGCGGCCCAGCTCGCCACCCTGCGCCTGTCCGCGCCCCGCATCCCCATCCGCTCCACCTCCACCACCCGCGAGGTGACCCCCGCGCAAGCGGCGACCCCCTCCTTCTGGGCCGCCCAGATGGCCCGCCCCGTCCTCTTCTGGCCCGCCCTCGCCCCCCTCCTCACCCCCACCCCACCCCGCGTCTTCCTCGAAGCAGGCCCCCGAGGCAGCTGCGCCGCCCCCCTCCGCCTCGCCCCCACCATCCAATCCGGCCCCCACACCGTCCTCCCCCTCCTCCCCCCCACCCCCCACCACCCCGCACCCCCCACCTTCGAATCCACCCTCTCCACCGCCCTCACCCTGTGCACGTGAGCTTCACGCATGCGCAAGGGGGTGCCTGTTGCGGTGGCGTTCGCGACCGTCCGCCGGTGGTGGGCTGAGCGCGCAGTTCCCCGCGCCCCTAAAAACGGGAACTCTCCCACGCGGCTGTGCCCCGGGCCCCGGAAAAACGGGTGCTGTCGCGCGCAGCCGCGCCCCTGGAAACGGGAACTCTCTCCCGGCAGGCAGCCGCTGAACCGGCCTGGAGGGGGACGGTGCGGGGTGCCCCCGCAGGAATGCGCTGGGAGGGGCTCAGCCCCTACGTAAGAGGGTGAAGGCGCATTCCGAGGAGGTGCCCCGTGGCGGCCCCCGACCCGCCCACCGGCGCGCCGCGCAAGGGGCGCGGGGAACTGCGCGCTCAGCCCCCGCAAAGGGAAGGTCGCGCGACGAACCGCAACCAGCACCCCCGGGGCGCCCCCCGCCGAGCCCCCAAGCGAAGGACTTTGCCAGCTCTTTACAGCAGCCCCCCCACCCCCCACGTCTCTCCGTTCGCTTCCGGCCAGGAAGCAGCAGCCCGCCCCCCGCCCCGGGGGTGCCGGGCCGAACCGACAGGAGACACCTCATGCGTGCACGGTCCGTCCTCGCCGCCCTCGGTTGCGCCGCGGCGCTCGCTCTCGCCGGGATGGGCACGGCTTCGGCCGACACCGGGGCGAAGCCCACCCCGCGGCCGTCGACCGGCACGGTCGCCCGGCCCACCGCGGCCCCGGCCCCGGTTCCCTCGCAGGCCCCGGGCGACGAGGGCCAGGTGCACGCCGTTCCGCGGGGCGCCGCGGACACCGGCGTGCCGCCCGTCGCCACCAAGCCGTCCGCGCAGACGACCGCGACGACGACCGCGGAGATCGCCGGCGCCGCGCTGATCGCGTGCGCGGGCGCGGGCGCGTTCGTCGTCCGCCGCCGGTCCGCGGCCCGGGGCTGACCTTGTCCGCGGTACGGCCGGCAGCCGCCCTGCTGCTCGCGGCCCTGCTCCTCGCAGGCTGCGCCAACGGCACGGCACCGGGCACGGAACCCGCCGCGAACCCCACCGCGGCGGCCCGCCCGGCCGGAACCACGGCACCCCCCACGGCAGCCCCAAAAGCAGCGGCGCAGCTCCCCCGCTCCACCCCCACCCACCTCACGATCCCCTCCATCGGCGTGGACACGCCCCTCACCGGGCTCGGCCTCCAGGCCGACGGCACGGTCGAGGTGCCGCCCGTGGCGGCGCACGCGCCCGCCGGGTGGTACCGGGGTTCGCCCACTCCCGGGCAGCTCGGTCCCGCGGTGATCCTCGGGCACGTGACGGTGGGGGCGTTCGGCGACGGCGTGTTCCTGCGGCTCTCGGAGCTGAGGCCGGGCGCGCGGGTGACCGTGCGGCGGGCGGACGGCGCGGACGCCGTCTTCACCGTGTACGCGGTGCGCACGGTCGCCAAGGACCGTTTCCCCACCGGGGACGTCTACGGCGACACGGCCCGCCCGGAGCTGCGGCTGATAACGTGCGGCGGCCCGCGGACGGGGAGTGGATACCGCGACAACGTGGTCGTTTTCGCGTCCTTCGACGGAGCCGGCGCAGCGTGACCGCGCCGACCGTCCCTGACCCTGGAGCACGTTGACCCCGTCCAAGGACCGGGCAGCCGCCGAGCTGTTCGCCGATCTGTATCCGGGTCTCGCCGGGTGGTGCCGCCGTCTCGTCGACGACGACGGCACCGCCCACGAGATCGCGTCCGAGGCGTTCGCGCGCCTGTGGGCGCACTGGTCGTCGGTGACGGAGCCGCGCGGCTTCGTCTACGTGACCGCGGCCAATCTCGTCCGCGACCACTGGCGCAGACTGGAGCGCGAGCGCAAGGCGGTGCGGCGGGCGGGGACGGAGGCCGCGCTGGACGGGCAGCGGCGCGCGCAGGCGGGGGCGGATTCGGCCGTCCCGGTGCGGCTGCTCGTGCAGTCGCTGCCGGAGCGGCTGCGCACCGCCGTCCTGCTGTACTACTACGCCGACCTTCCGGTCCGGGAGATCGCCCTGCTGACGAAGCGCAAGGAAGGCACGATCCGGGCGGACCTGCACGCCGCCCGGGAGTATCTGCGCGCCGGACTGGGAGAACGCCTTGATCACACCCGTTGAGCCGTGGGAGGAGCCCTACGACGCCGAGCTGGCCGCGCTGCTGCGCGAGGGCCCGGCCGAGCTGGCCCCGCCGCCCGGCGCCTTCCGCCGTATCCGGCGCCGTGCCGCGCGGCGCCGCTGGGCGCGGGCCGCGGCGGCGGGCGGTGTGACGGCCGCGGTCATCGGCGCGGCCGCCACGCTCTGGCCCGCCCCGGACCAGGGCGCCCCCACCGTGCCGCTCGCCCCGCCCGCGGCCACCTCGACCCCGGCGCCGGGCCCGACGCCCACGCGCCCCGCCCGGACGACGCCCACCCCGCAGCCGGATCCCTCGCGCCCGCGCCCGACGGCGTCCCCGGCGCGCGACTCGTCCGGCGTCGGTGCCGTCTCCGACCAGACGCCGCAGAGCCGCCAGGGCCTCACGGACCCGGCCCCGGGCACCGCCCGCCGGATCACCCCGTCCACGGGCGGGTCCCCCGTGCCCCAGACCCGCCGCTGAGACCCGCGCCCGGCACGAGCCGCCGCAAGCCCGACCAGCCCCCGGAGGTGATCCCGCCCCGCGGCCCGGTAAACTGGCCGGGAGCGGCGGGCCCGTACGGCTGCCGCGCGGCGGTGGGGCTCGCCGTACCCGAACCGCGGCACGTACGCCGCCAACAGTCCCTACTTGTGACGACGCGCGCCCGCACGCTCGGGCGCCGCACGAGTAGGAGACGCGATCCGCGATGACCGCCCCCCGCGAGCAGACCACCGCGCACGAGCCCGGACCGGACCCCCGCCCGGCGCCGGAATCCCTCCCCGTACCCGAGTCCGTACCCGAGTCCGTGCCCGGACCGGCGGGGGAGCCGCGCAGTCCGGACACCCCCGTGCCCCCGCGCCCACCGGGCAGAGGCAGCGGCCAGGCGTCCGTCGTCGCCGTCGTCGCCGCGGGCGGTGCGATCGGCGCCTCGGCCCGCTACGGGGCGGGGCTGCTGTGGCCCACGGCCGCCGGTGACTTCCCGTGGACGACGCTGACGGTCAACGCCGTCGGCTGCGCCGTCATCGGCGTGTTCATGGTGCTGATCACCGAGGTGTGGACGGCCCACCGCCTCGTACGCCCCTTCTTCGGCACGGGGGTGCTCGGCGGATTCACGACCTTCTCCACCTACGCCGTGGACGTCCAGCAGCTCGTCCAGCACGGCCAGGCCCGTACCGCGCTGGCCTACATGGTCTCGACGCTGTTCGCCGCGCTCTTCGCGGTGTGGCTGGCGGCCGCGGCGACCCGCGGGCTCATGGCGAGGAGGACGCGGTGAACTGGCTGCTCGTGGTGGCGGGCGCGGTGGTGGGTGCCCCGCTGCGCTATCTGACCGACCGTGCCGTGCAGGCCCGGCACGACACCGTCTTCCCATGGGGCACCTTCGCCGTCAACGTCTTCGGCTGCCTCGTCCTGGGCGTGCTGACCGGCGCGGTGAGCTACGGCGCCGCGTCGCATTCCGTGCAGCTGCTCGTCGGTACGGGCCTGTGCGGGGCGCTCACCACGTATTCGACGTTCTCCTACGAGACGCTGCGGCTCACGCACGACGGCGCCCGCTTCCTGGCCGCCGCCAACGCGGTGGCGAGCGTCGCGGCGGGACTCGGCGCGGCCTTCATGGGCGCCGCCCTGGCCCAGGCCCTCTGGGCGTAACACCACCCCCCCGGGCGCCCCGCCGCGCCCCCGTGCGCCCTGCCGCTCACGCTCGGTGCGCGGGACGATACGGCGAGGCGCCGGAGCGAGCCGTCGCCGTAGCAGAGGAGACCCGCGGGTGGCGGCAGACGAAGCAGCGGCGGACGAAGCGACGGCGGACGAAGCGACGGCGGACGACGCAACGGCGCAAGATGCGACAGCGGCGACCGGGCCCGCCCCGCAGCCCACCGCGGACGACGACCACGCCGTGGTCGTGGGCGCCGGGCTGTCCGGGCTGCTCACCGCCCGTGCCCTCGCACGCGGCTTCGCCCGCGTCACGCTCGTCGAACGGGACGAACTGCCGCTCGGCGAGCCCGCGTTCCGGGCCGGTGTCCCGCAGTCGCGGCACGTCCACGTCCTGTGGAACCGCGGGCTGACCGAGCTGGACGCGCTGCTCCCCGGTGTCGTCGCCGAACTGGAGGCGGCGGGCGGGGAGATGGTGCACGCGCCCGAGGAGACCCGCTGGCTGTCGTCCGCCGACTGGTTCACGGGCGTGCGCGGCGCCCGCTATCTGTCCGTCTCCCGCGAGGTGCTGGAGTCGGTCGTACGGCGCCGGGTCCTGGCGGACGGCGCGGTCACCGTCCTGGACCGCCACGAGGCCACGGGTCTGGTCGCCGGGCCCGACGGGCGGACGGCCGCGGGGGTGACGCTGCGCGAACGAGGCCCCGCAGGGCGGCAGTTCGCGCTGACCGCCGGGCTCGTCGTCGTCGCCACCGGCCGCGGCGCGCGCGTCGCGGAGTGGCTGACCCCGCTCGGCTGCCCGGCGCCCCCGACCGACCGGATCGACGCGCACCTCGGCTACGCCTCCCGCTACTACCGTCGCCCGGCGTCCCCCGGGGTGGTCCGCGACTGGAAGGCCATGTACGTGCAGGGCAACGAGGAGGTGCCGCGCAGCGGCGTCATCGTGCCCATCGACGGCGACCGCTGGCTCGTCACCCTCATCGGGCAGGGCGAGCACCGGCCGCCCGTCGAGGAGGAGGCCTGGCTCGGCTTCGCCGCCTCGCTGCGCTCCCCGGAGCTGGCCGAGGCCCTCACGCACGCCGAGCCGCTGTCCGCCCCGGTCGCCTTCCGCGCGACGGCCAACGAGTGGACGCGCTTCGAGCGTTCGGCCGACCTCCCGGCCAATCTCCTGGTGGTCGGCGACGCGCTGTGCCGCTTCAACCCGGTCTACGGCCACGGCATGTCGGTGGCCGCGCTCCAGGCCCGGGTGGTCGCGGAGTACGCCGAGGGCGCGGGCGGTGCCGCGTTCGCCGCCCGTACCCGGGAGGTGCAGCGGTCGGTGGCGCGCTGCGTGCGCGGGGCGTGGTCGATCGCGACGGGCGAGGACTGCCGCTACCCGGACACCGACGGCCCGGCCCCCGGCCCGCTCGGGCGGCTTCAACACGCCTACATGGCACGGGTGGTGGCCGCCTCCAACACCGATCCGCTGGTGGCGTCCGCGTTCTTCGGCGTCCTCGCGCTGGACCGCCGCCCCGAGTCGCTGCTCGCCCCGCGGGTGGCCGTACGGGCGGCGGGCCGTTCCCGCCGGGCCCCGCGTCCCGCGCCTTCCCCGTAGGCTCCTCGGCAGGACCCGAGGGAGGAGCGGTACGCCGTGACGCAAGCCCGTGCAGAGGACGTCCTGGCCAAGATCGCGAAGGGGCTCGTCTACACCGAGTCGGAGGCGTCCTTCCAGGCGAACCGGCGCCGCGCGGACGAGATCTTCGCCTACAACCACACCCCGCCCTCCGACGAGGCGCGCCGCCGCGAACTGCTCACCGCGATCCTCGGCTCGGTCGGCGAACGCACGGTGCTGCTCGCGCCCTTCCACGCGGCCTTCGGCAGCAACGTGCACATAGGCGACGACTTCTTCGGCAACGTGAACCTCACGTGCGTGGACGACGTCGAGATCCGCATCGGCAACGACGTCATGATCGCCCCGAGCGTGACCCTGACGACGACCGGCCACCCCGTCCACCCCGCCCGCCGGGCGGACTTCGGCCGGTTCTCCGAGCCCATCGTGATCGAGGACAAGGTGTGGATCGGCAGCAACGCCGTCGTCCTGCCGGGCGTCCGCATCGGCTACGGCTCGGTCATCGGCGCGGGCAGCGTCGTCAGCCGCGACATCCCGCCGATGACCGTCGCGGTCGGCACCCCCTGCCGGGTGCTGCGCGAGATCACCGACGCCGACCTCACGACCCGCAGCGCGTAATCGGTCAACGGCGCCCCGGCCGCCGGGCGATGAGTCCGCGCCCGGTCAACGGCCGACCGCCTGCCGGATGACGGTCCCGCACCGGTCAACGGCCTTCCGGCCGCCGGGTGATGAGGCCGCGCTCGATCGCCGTCACCACGGCGTGCGTGCGGTCGCTGACGTCCAGCTTCGCGAACACCCGCAGCAGGTGGGTCTTGACGGTCGCCTCCGCGATGACGAGGCGGCGCCCGATCTCCACGTTCGACAGCCCGTCCGCGACCGCGTCCAGCACCTGCTGCTCGCGCGCGGTCAGCACGACGGGCGCGGGGCGGCGCATGCGCGAGACCAGCTTCTCCGCGACGCGCGGCGCGAGGACGGTCTCGCCGCGCGCGGCGGCGTGGATCGCGGCGACGAGCTGCTCGCGCGTGGCGTCCTTGAGCAGGTAGCCGATCGCCCCCGCCTCCACCGCCCGCTCGATCTCCTCGTCCGTGTCGTAGGTGGTGAGGATCAGCACCCGGGTGCCGGGGTAACGGGACACGATCTCGGCGGTCGCGGCCACCCCGTCCAGCACCGGCATGCGCAGGTCCAGCAGCGCGAGGTCGGGTGCCAGGTCCGCGACGAGCGCGACGGCCTCGCGCCCGTCGCCCGCCTCCCCGACGACGTCGATCGTCGCGTCGCCGGACACCAGCGCGGCCACCCCCGCGCGCATCACCACGTGGTCGTCCGCGAGGACGACCCGCAGCCGGCCCTCCTGCCGCTGCTCGTTCACTGCTCGCCCTTCCTTCCGGTGGGGATGACCGCGAGGACGCGGGTGCCGTCGCCGACCGAGCTGGTCACGTTCAACTCGCCGCCCAGCTCGGCCATCCGGCGGCGCATCCCGTCCAGGCCGTAGCCCTGCGAGGTGCCGACGACGAAGCCGTGCCCGTCGTCGGTGATCTCCAGCTCCACCCGGTCCCCGTACGCGGTGAGGACCAGGCCGACCGTCGAAGCGGCGGCGTGCTTGCGGACGTTGGCGAGGGATTCCTGCGTGCAGCGCAGCAGCGCGATACGGGTCTGCTGGTCGCACTCCACCTCGGCCAGTTCGGCGTCCGTGGCCAGGCCGGTGTCCTCCGCGAAGCGCTCCAGGACGCGGCGCAGCGTCGCCGTCACCGGCCCCTGCCCGTCCCCGCCGCTGGGGGCGGCGCGTACCAGGGCGCGCGCCTCGGCGAGGTTGTCCCGCGCGGTCCGCTCGATCGACCGCAACTGCTGGGCCGAGCGGGCGGGTTCGTCGGCGATGCCCGAGCGGGCCGCCTCCGCCAGCGCGACGATCGAGGCGAAGCCCTGCGCGAGGGTGTCGTGGATCTCGCGGGCGAGCCGCTCGCGCTCCTCGGTGGCGCCCTGCCGCTGGTAGGCCTCGACCAACCGGGCCCGCGCACCCTCCAGTTCGGCGTTCAGCTGCCGCACCCGCTCGTCGTTCTGCTCGATCAGCCGGACGGCGGCGAGCCCGGTCGCGACGCTCACCGCGAAGGCCGCGAGCGTCGCGACCGCGTTGCCGGTGAACAGGTGCGGGCTGAGCCCCTGCGGGGCGTCGCCGCCGAGGACGGTGACGGCGGCGGCGACCCCGCTGTAGTAGACGGCCGGGCCCGGCGCCCCGGCCAGGTACCAGAAGTGCGGCAGCGTCGCGACGTACACCGACGCCCCGCCCTCCCGCAGGTACGCCATGCCGCCGAGCCCGGCGACGAGCACCCACACCACCGTGCGCGGGTGCGACACGGCACGCCCCGGGAGGGCGAGGGTGAGCAGGTAGTACGCGCCCACCGCGACCGGCAGGCCGACCGCCGCCCAGCGGGCCGGGAGCGGGTCGTCCCGGCCGGCGAGCACCAGGGGCAGCAGCCCGAGGAGCAGCCAGCCGAGGACGTAACCGCGGTGCAGGGACCACAGGTGCAGTCGGCCTGCGGGCCGGAGCCAGGGAACCATGCAGCTCAGCCTACGTTTACCGGGCTCGCGGCGGACTGCGGGTCCGCGGCCTCCGCCGCCGCCCGTGCCCGGCGGACGGCCCGCGAGGGGTACCAGGTGCGCTCGCCGAGCAGCAGCAGCGCCGCGGGCAGCACCATGACGCGGATGACGAAGGCGTCCAGCAGGACCGCGACGGCGAGGCTGAAGCCGATCTGCTTCATCTCGATCAGATGCAGTCCGACGAAGCTCGCGAAGACCGTCACCATCACGAAGGCCGCGCTCGTGACCACGCTCGCCGACCGGCCGATGCCGTCCAGCACCGCCTGCCGGGTGGTCGCGCCGTCCAGCACCGCCTCCCGGATGCGGCTGACCACGAACACCTGGTAGTCCATCGACAGCCCGAAGAGGATCACGAAGAGGAAGAGCGGCACGCGCGACCCGATCGACCCGGTGGAGGTGAAGCCCAGCGCGCCTTCCGCCCAACTCCCCTGGAAGACCAGGGTCAGTACGCCGAGGGCCGCACCCGCCGACAGCAGGTTGAGCAGCACCCCGAGCAGGCCGACGACCAGCGATCCGAACGCCCACACCGTGAGCGCGAAGGTGACCAGCAGCAGTGCCCCGATGACGAGCGGCATCTTGGACTTCTCGTGCGCGGGGTAGTCCGCGAAGCGCGCGATGTCACCCGTGACGGCGACCTCGGTGTCCGGCAACTCCCGGAAGGCGGCGGGCAGATAGTCCGCGCGCAGATGGGCGAGCGAGGTGTGCGCCCGGTCCGAGCTGACGTACGCCGGCACGCCCAGCTCCAGCATGCTGATCCGGTGGTCGGCGGAGGTGCGCAGCCGGTACGTGCCGGCGAAGACGGGGTCGGCCTTCGCACGGGCCGCGACGTCCCGCAGCGCCGCCGCGACCGCGTCCGCCCGGTCCGGGGCGGCCTTCACCAGCACCTGGTTCATGGACGTCTGCTCCGGGAAGGCCTGGTTGGTGCGGTCCCACGCCTGCATCGCGGGCAGGCCCCGGCTGTACGTCTCCCGGCCGATGTCGGTGAGCTTCAGTCCGCCGAGCGGCGCGGCGAGCGCCAGGAGGGCCAGCACACCGACCGCGAGGGTGGCCGCGGGGCGCCGCGCGGTGCCGCGCAGGAGGGCGCCCACGAGCCTGCCGCCGCCCTGCCGTGCGGGGGCCTTGGCCCGACGCCCCTTGGCCGCCCGGCGCTCGGCCCGCCGCTCGGCCCGTACGCCCAGCTTGACCAGCACCGCGGGCAGCACCGTCATCGAGCTGACGACGGCGGCGACGGCGACGACGATCGCCCCGGTCGCGAGCGAGGAGAAGATCACGTCGTCCGCGAGGTAGAGCGTCGCGCTGGACGCGGCCACGGCGAGCCCGGAGACCACCACGGCCCGCCCGGACGTGGCCGCCGCCAGCTCCACCAGCTCCCGCGACCCCAACCGCCCACCGGACCGGGCCCGTTCCTCACGTTCGCGCTTCAGATAGAACAGCGTGTAGTCGACGCCGACCGCGAGCCCGATGAGCAGGATGACGTTGGTGCCGACACCCGCGTCGGGGAAGACGTGCGAGGCCCCCATCGACAGCCCCACGGCCGCCGCGATCGAGGTCAGCGCGATCAGCAGCGGCACGGTCGCCATCGCCACCGACCGGAAGACCAGCAGCAGCGTCAGCAACGTGACCGGCAGCGCGATCAGTTCGGTGCGCGAGAGGTCGTCGCCGCGCTGCCCCTGCACGTCCTTGCTGATGGACGGCCCGCCGCTCTCCTCCACCCGCAGCGCCGGGTAGGCCTTCGCGACCTGCGCGGTCTGCGCGAGCAGCGGATCGACGTGGTTCTTGCCGTCCAGCTCCGCGCCCTTGAGCGTGACGTCCACCCGGACCGCCGTACGGCCCGCGTTGTACAACGGGTCCGCCACGTCGGCGACTTCAGCCAGGCCCCGCATCCTCGTGACGACGTCCCGCGCGGCGGCGTCGGCGGCGCCACCGTCCAGCGTCCCGCCCCGCGCGGTGATCAGCACCTTCTCGACGGCCTTCTGCTCCAGCCCGCCCGAGGCCGCCATGGCCTCCGCCCGTCCCGCCTCGCCCACCCGGAAGTCGTCGGCGGTGGCCGCGTGACCGCCCAGCGCCGCACCCCCGCCCACGCACAGGACGACGAAGACGAACCAGCCGACGACGGCCCGCCACGGGTGGCGGGCGCTCCAACGAGCCATGTGTACCGGAAGATTTCGCATACCCCGATGCTGGTCGCGGGGCCCCGGTGGACATCAGCATCGCCCGGTGGAACTTCCCGTCCACCGACCGGTGGACCCCGGGCCGCCCCCGCCCGCCGATAATGGGCGCATGAGCGTGCGATACGACGACGTGACCGGCCCGCTGCGGGAGGCCTACGACGCGCGCGCGGCCTGGCGCGACGGGCTCACCAAGGAACCCTGGAAACTCGACGAGCGGCAGGCCTTCCGGGACCGGCTCGCGCCGGGCGCCCGCGTGCTGGAGATCGGCGCGGGGTCCGGGCAGGACAGCGCCTGGTTCCGGGACGAGGGCTTCGCCGTCCTCGCCGCCGACCTCTCGCCCGCCATGGTCGGCCTCTGCCGCGCCAAGGGCGTGGAGGCCCGCGTCACCGACCTGCTGCACCTGGACGTCCCGGCCGCCTCGTTCGACGCGGTGTACACGATGAACTGCCTGCTGCACGTCCCCAACCGCGACCTGCCCGCCGCCCTCGCCGGCATCCGGGAGGCGCTGCGCCCCGGCGGCCTGTTCTTCCTCGGGGTCTACGGCGGCACCCGGAGCGCCGAGGGCCCGCTCGACGGTGACGAGCACGTGCCGCCGCGCTTCTTCTCCCTCCGCACGGACGGCCAGTTGCTCGGCTTCGCCACCGCGGGCTTCGAGGTCGTGGACTTCCGCTCCCGCGACGTCGGCGGCAGCCGCCGCTTCCAGGCCCTGACGCTGCGCCGCCCGGAGACGGATCAGCCGTCCGGCGGCTCAGACGTCGGCGGCGACTTCTGATCCCGCGCCGAGGACGCCCTGCCGCCACATGACGCCCAGCAGCGCGGCCATCAGCAGCGCGACGGCGACCATCTCCACCCGCATCCACCCCGGGAAGGTCCCCGGCAGCGAGGCCTCCACCACGTTGGCGACCAGCAGCACCCCGGCGACGACCCCGAGCGCCCGTACCGCCCGCACGCTCCCCGCCCGCGCCGACCGCAGCCGCAGCAGGAGCAGGAACGCCAGCACGGTGACGATCACCGCGTGCCCCCACGCCTCCTGCGTCGCCTGTCCGGGCGCGGCCGCGGCGAGGATCCCCAGCGCCACGAGCGTCCCGACCGTCCCCGCGGCGTAGACCGCGACCAGCACACCGACGGCGTTCAGCCGACGCGATACGTCCGTATTGGCCCCCATGACGCCCAATGTAGGGACCCGCGCGTGCCCGTCAACCCGGACGGCCCAGGTCTTGACCCGGCGGATACCGTTCCGCTTCCGGCGGGGGCGGACGGTTCTGCGCATCCGCCAGCGGGAACGGCTCGCGGAATGGTGTGATGCCCTCATGGCCGGGATGAGCATCACCGTAAGTCTGCCCGCGAGCGCCGCCGACGACGTGGAGGAGGCCGTGGCGCGGGCAATGGCGCCTTTCGAGATCGACGACACCACCGGCGACGACCGGGACATCTGGGACTCCTGGTACATCAGCGGCGGCACCGTCCACGGCGGCGGCTTCAACGTCCTCCCCGGCCACGAACAGGACCCCCGGCTGATCCACGAGATACCCGGCCGCTGGTGGCGGCCCGGCGCCGAACCGACCCCCAACGAACCCGGCTGGTGCGCGGGCGGCCCCCGCGGCCTCCTCGACTTCTCCGCGTCCCGCGAGGAGGCGGAGAAACTGGCCGAGGCGGCATGGCAGCACTGGCAGGACCTGGCCCGCGAACTCCCCGAGCCCCAGCCGCTCGAAGCCTTCCGCACCCGCCGCCGCACCGAGCCCGGCTACTCCCGCGAACAGGCCGCCGCCGACTACCACGCCCAGCCCCTCCTGCGGACCTTCGAGGAATACCTGGAGACGCTCCCCACCGAGCGCTACCGGTGGGACTTCCTCCGCACCAGCGACCCGGTCGCCGACATCGGCCCGCTGCCCCTGGAGAAATTCCTCGCCCGCGCCCTCTCCGACGCCCTGAACACCCGCAACGTCCTCACCCTCGACGGCTGGTGGCACGAGGACGGCGCCCCCGGCGTCCACGGCCCCTGCCCCACCCCCACCACCTGCCCCCACACCCCGACCGTCCCGCCGGGCCAGGCCCACGCCGACGCCTACCTCCTGAACCTGCCCCCGGACGCCCTGCTGGTCAACGTCCACTGCCACGTCTGAGCGGGACCCCCGGGCGCCGGCCCGTCATCCCGCCGTGAGGCGTCCCCGTACAGTGGTCGGACGGGTGACTGGCTGGGGAGGGACCGACGTGGCGACCGAGCAAGCGGTCAAAGGTGACAGGACGACCATTTCGCGGGGGATGCCCGTCGGAGTCAGTTCCGTGCTGTGGGCCGTGGCCGTGCCCGTCGTCGCCGTCGTGTTCGCGCTGGGCGGGCTGTATCTCACGGTGTGGTTCGCCGTGGTCGGGCTGCTGCTCACCGGGACGGTGGCGGGGGTCTGTGCGGGGGCGGGGTGGAATCGCGCGGGGGCGGGGACGTTCGTGTTCATCGGCGTCTTCGCGCTGGGGCTGTTCGCGGGGCCCGTCGCGCACGACACGTACCTCAAGCAGTACGGGACGAAGGCCGACGCCGTCGTGGTCGACACCGCGAAGGAGCACGACGGGCACGGGCGGGACGTGTGCCGGGTCCTGGACACCGCCGGGAAGGTCCGGGACCTGGGGAACACCGAGAACTGCTACGCGCAGTTCACCCGCGGCCAGCACGTCGTGCTGTTCAAGGACCCGATCGGCAACCTCAAGCCGTGGATCGAGGCCACCGACACCCGTGACCTCGACACCACGGGCCTGGCGACCACCGCCGGGCTCTTCGTGGCCACCGGCGCGCTGATGCTGTACGCCGGGCTGCGGCGCCGCACCGACGCGGAGGTGGCGGCGAAGAAGCAGCGCCGCCGGACCCCCGCCGCCGCCTGACGGGACCTACGCCGTCACCTCGCTCTCGGCGGGAACGGGCGCGGGAGCGGGGACGGCTGCCGTGTCCGGGGGGTAGAACTGGCGGGTCCAGCGGCGGAAGGGGCCGATCGGGCCGTCGCCCTGGGCGAGGCGCGGCGGGGAGACGTAGCGCTTGGAGTCCCAGATCGGGAAGTCCTCGGCGACGAAGGCCGCGTTCGTGCGGATCGCGGGGCCGCGCAGCACCCGGGCCGCGGTGCGGCTGACCCAGCGGGCGAGGGGTGCGGGCAGGCGGGCGGGTTCGGCGGCGGCGATGCGGATGGTCTGGCGGAGCTGGAAGCGGCTGGGCGCGATCATCGTGGGGGCGATCATGGCGCAGGTGCGCAGGCCCAGCCGGGGCATCCGGGTGCACACGTGCAGGCGGCTGAGGCCGCACGCCTCGACGTCCACCTCCAGGGTGACCTCGCCGAAGAGCGGGACGCGTTCGCGGGTGCGCAGGGTGAGGCGGAAGGTGCGCTCGTCGAAGACGACGGGGACGGCCTGCTCGGAGGCGCTCCACCGGTGCAGTGCGGTGAAGTGGCCGAAGTCCACCGCGTTCTCGATGGCGTCCTGGGCGTGGCCGGGCATCTCCCAGGTGTCGCAGTGCGAGGGGAGGTCGCCGAGCATGTGCCAGTCGGGGAGGTCCCAGAAGGGGGGCCGGCCGTCGTGGTGCCGCCAGACGAAGACGGTGTCGTTGACCTCGCGCACGGGGTAGTGCGTGACGGTGGCCGCGGGCGGCGGGGTGCCGTACGAGGTGCGCACGCACGTGCCGTCGGGGCCGAACGCGAAGCGGTGGAAGGGGCAGACCAGGTCGTCGCCCTCGACGGTGCCGCGGCCCAGGTGCGCACCCAGGTGCGGGCAGTGCGGGCGGACGGCCCGCAGGCGTCCGTCGCGCAGCCGGTAGAGGACCACGTCCTCGCCCTGGAGCGGCCGGGTCAGGACGGTGCCGGGGGTCAGTTCGGCGCTGAAGGCGACGCCGAACCAGCCGTCGGGGTAGGGCAGTTGCGGTGCCAGGGAGGAGGCGGGGGAGGGGCCCTGGGTGAAGTGCCCGGAGACGGGGGTCACAGTTCCACCAGGACCTTCCCGCGGGAGGCGGCCCGGTCGGCGTACAGGCTGCGGTAGGCGGCGGGGATCGCGTCGAAGCCGCGGTGCACGGTCTGCCGGTAGGCGATCTCGCCGCGGCGGATCGCGCCGCCCAACTCGGCGTGCAGTGCGGTCCAGTTGTCGGGTGTGAACCATTCGGGCGCGAAGATGCCGCGGACGGTGGCGCGCGGGAACATGATCTGGTTGAGCAGCCGCGGGCCCGTCCACTCCTGGCCGACCTGGCTGGACCACTGCCAGCTCACGGCCACCTGGGCGCCGACGTTGAGCATGCCGAAGACGGTGTCGGTGAAGTCCCCGCCGAGGTTGTCGAAGTACTTGTCGACGCCGTCGGGGGCGGCCTGCGCGAGGGCGGCGGCGAGCGCTTGCGGGTCGTCGCCGTGCCGGTAGCCGATCACCTCGTCGAAGCCGAGCCCGGCGAGGTACGCGGCCTTCTCCGGGGTGCCGGTCGAGCCGACGACGCGGGCCCCGGCGCGTTTGGCCAACTGGCCGACGAGCGAGCCGACCTGGCCGGAGGCGCCGCTGACGACGACGGTGTCGCCGGGGCGGACGTCGAAGAACTTGGTCATCGTGCCCCACGCGGTCATGCCGGAGCCGCCGAGCACGCCGAGCGCGGCGGACAGCGGCAGCGCCTCGTCGTAGTCGGCGGGGTCGAGGCGGCGGAAGTCGGGGAAGACCATCGGGAAGGTGCCGCCCCACTGCCAGGCGGCGCCGTCGCTCACCAGGTGGGTGCGCCAGCCGCCGAAGCCCTGCACCAGCTCGCCGGGGGCGAAGCGGGCGCGCGGACCGGCCGCGACGACCTCCATGACGGAGTCGGCGCCCATGTGGTCGCCGATCGGGGTGTCCAGGGCGATGCCGTGCAGGTAGGGGTCGACGGAGACGTAGCGGGTGCGCAGCAGCATCTCGTCGTCGGCGAGGCGGACGTCGACCTGCTCCGTCACCTTGCGGTACACGCGGTCCACGTCCGGCACGCCCTCGACGTGCTCGGCGACGATCCACTTGTCGACCGTCACGGTCCGGACGGCCTGCCCGGGGTCCACGGCGGGGGCGGTGCTCACAGGGTGACTCCTTCGAGGATGTGGGTGGGCGGCGGCGCGCTGCCGTCGACCTCGGCGCGGAAGGTTCTGCCGTCGTCGCGGCAGACGTAGTGCAGGACGTGCCGTCCGGCGGCGGCCGCGCGGATGAGGCCGCCGGTGGTGGCCCAGACGCCGGAGAGGTAGAAGTTCGCCAGGCCCGGCAGCCCCGGCCCGTGCCGGCGGACCTGCGCTTCGACGGCGTCGCCGCTGGGCAGGAAGGGCTGCCAGCCCAGCACCGTGCCGTCGTAGTTGCCGGTGTAGCGGACCTGGGTGAGGGGTGTGGAGACGTCCTTGACGGCGACGGCCTCCCCGATCCCGGGGTAGTGCGCCTCCAGCACCTCCAGGACCGTGTCCCGCGCCCGCCGCTTGGCCTGCTGGTAGGCGCGGCCGCGGCCGACCGCGAGGGTGTGCGTCTCCACTCCGCGGCGCACCCGGCTCGCCTGCTCGGGGCCGGTGCTCAGCTCCCGCCAGGGCGCGATGTCGCAGAAGTAGCTGGCGTAGACGACCGCGGTGCCGGGCGGCGACAGCTCGGGGTAGTGGCGGCTGCGGAACTGCACGTTGATGCTCGGGTGCCGGATGCCGGTCAGCCGCGCGGCCTGCTCCTCGCCGAGCAGGTACGTGGTGCAGGGGTCGCCGTCGGGGAACGGGCGGCGCAGGCCCAGGAAGACGGTGACGTAGCCGGGGAAGATCATGCCGGGCTCGTCGATCGTGCGGGTGTACAGGCGCCGGTAACCCTCGTCCAGGTAGCGGCCCTTGAGCAGGTCGAGCAGCGCGGTGCGGCCGTCGCACGCGGCGACGACGATGTCCGCGTAGCGCTCACTGCCGTCGCTGAGCCGCACGCCCACGGCCCGGTCGTCCTCCACCAGGATCTCGGTGACCTTGGCGTTGTACGCGATCGTGCCGCCGAGCCCCAGGTAGCGCCGTTCGACGGAGCGGGCCAGGCCCAGCGAGCCGCCCTCCGGCACCCCGGCCGAGCCGTTGGCGTGGCTGGCGAGCTGGAACCAGAAGGGCAGCAGCGGGAAGCTCGGGTGCTTCTCGTAGAGGATGTGGTTGAAGGCGTCGCGCAGCAGCGGGGAGCGGAAGCGGTCGGCGAAGTCCGTCATGGGCGTGCCCATCGCGCGCCGCATCACGTTGACGTACGGCAGGAAGCCCGCGAGCATGCGCAGCCGTTCGGCGCGGCCCATGAGCGGCACGGGCGTCAGGAACGGGTACTTGACCAGGGCGGTGCGGAAGGCCCGCACCCCTGCGCAGAAGCGCTTGATCAGGCGGGCGTCCTGCGGGGAGATCTCCAGCAGGTGGGCCTGGAGGCGGTCGGGGTCGGAGTAGAAGCGCACCGCGCGCCCGTCGCGCGCCCGCACGGTGTTGAAGGTCTCGAAGGTGCGCATCGACTTGCCCTGGAGCGCGCCGAGTTCGAGCCAGATGCGGTGCATCTCGTTGCCGGGACCGGAGCCGAGCAGCCAGCTCGCGGTGGGGTCGAAGGTGAAGGCGCCGCGGTCCCAGGCGGTGCAGCAGCCGCCGGGGATCTCGTGCATCTCCAGGATCGTGCTGCGGTAGCCGTTCATCTGGGCGTAGCAGCCGGTGGACAGGCCGCCGAGGCCGCCGCCGACCACGATCATCGTCTGCCTCATGCGCGGGCCGCTCCCGAGTAGGTGGCTTCCGTGTCGAGCTGGGGCAGTTCGCCCCACTGCGACGGGTGCCAGGGTGTGGTGTCGTCGCTGGGCCAGGCGTGGAAGGGCAGCTTCAGCTCGTCGCACAGGTAGCGGATCGCGAAGCGGCCCGCGGAGGCGGCGCGGATGAGGCCGCCGCCCGCGACCCACTGGCCGGTCATGGAGAAGCCCGCGAGGCCCGGCAGCCGCATCCGGTCCCGGCCGACGAGCCGGTCGGTGAGCTTCTCGGTGTCGGTGAAGGACTTCCAGGCCAGGATGCTGCCCTCGTGGTTGCCGGTGTAGCGGCGCAGCGTCACGGGCGTGGCGACATCGACGATCTCGGTGCGCCCGGCCGTGCCCGGGTGGGTGCGCTCCAGGAAGTCCCGCAGGAAGTTCGCCACTTCGCGCTTGCGCGCCCGGTAGAGCTTGCGGTCGGCGGTACGCAGCTCCTGCCAGTACCCGAAGTCGCTGAAGTAGGTGCAGTGCACGACCGAGCGGCCCGGCGGCGCGAAGCCGTCGGCGTACTGCGAACGGGCCTGCACCACCAGGCTGTTCTGGCGTACGGCGGGCAGCCGCGCGCTGTCCTCGGGCGACAGCAGGTACGTGGTGCTGTGCGGGGTGCCGGGCGGCAGGTCGCCGGTGAGGCCGACGAAGGCGGAGACGACGCCCGGGTAGAGGGTGTCCGGGCGGTGCAGGGCCTCGTCGAACAGGGCCCGGGTGACGGGGCTGGACCAGCGCCCCTCCAGCAGGGTGCGCAGCACCGTCCGGCCGTCGCACGCGGCGATGACGTGGTCGGCGAACTCCCGCCTGCCGTTCTTGAGCTCCACGCCCACCGCCCGGTCGCCCTCGACCAGCACGCGTGTCACCGCCGAGCGGTAGTCGACGCGCCCGCCGAGCCCCAGGTAGCGCTTCTCCACCGACCGCGCCAGGCCCAGCGAACCGCCCTGCGGGAAGCCGCAGTTGCCGCGGTGCGCGGCGGCCATGTTGAACAGGTACGGCAGCAGCGGGAAGACCTCGTGGTCCTGGAAGAAGACGTACGGGAAGGCCCGCCGCAGCAGCGGGTCCTGGAGGCGGGCGCAGAAGGCGTCCATCTGCGTCGCGCCCGTACGCCAGAACAGCCGGAAGGCGGGCAGCACCTTCCGCAGCAGCTCCAGCTTCTCGCGCGCGCTGCGCAGCGGCGGCGGGGTCAGGAAGGGGTAGAGGTCGATCGTGGTGAAGCGCCGCAGGTCGGCGCAGAAGCGCCGGATGTGCTTGGCGTCGGCGGGGGACAGCTCCAGCAGATGGGCTTCCAGCCGGTCCGGGTCGTTGTAGAAGCGGACCTCGCGGCCGCTCTCGTCGACGACCCGGTTGAAGATCTCGAAGTCGGTGACCGACTTGCCGTCCAGGGCGCCGAGTTCGCGCCACACCTGGTGGGCGTCGTTGCCCGGGGCGGTGCCGATGAGCCAGTCGATGCAGTAGTCGAAGAGGTAGCCCTGCCGCGCCCAGGAGGTGCAGCAGCCGCCGGGCAGCACGTGCTTTTCGAAGATGCGGCTGTCCATGCCGCTCATCTGCGCGTAGCAGCCCGCCGCGAGCCCGGCCATGCCGGCGCCGACGACGATGACCTTCGGGGGGCGCTCAGCCACGGCCGTCACCGCCCCGTACGAGGGCGGCGAGGGCGAGTTCGGCGTTGCGCCGCAGGTGCTCGCCGTCCAGCATCTCGGCGTGCCGCCCGGAGCCCTGGAGGACGTCGGTGCGGGCGGTGGAGGCGCCGTGCCAGGAGCGGGGGCGGCCGGGGGCGTGACCGGGCAGCGCGTCCTGGCTGCCGATGACGGTCAGCGGCGCCGCGACCGTGCCCGGGTTGGCGGTGCGGGCGCAGAACTCCAGGTAGTCCCGGGCCTGTTCCATCGTCTCGCGGGCCACGATCGCCGAGCCGGTGTGCCGGTGCAGGTGCTCGGCCAGCTCCGTCTCGAAGGAGGCCAGGTGCTCGGGGCCGACGGTGTAGGGCTCGGGGATGCGGTAGGAGTCGAGGATGACGACGGCGCCGACGCGCAGGCCGCGCCGCTCCAGCTCCTTGGCCGTCTCGAAGGCGAGGTTGCCGCCGAGGGAGTAGCCGAGGAGGGTGAACGGGCGTCCGTCCGCGTGCTGCTGGACGAGGTCGGCGTAGCGGGCGGGTTTGTCGTCGCCGGGGATGTGGTTGAAGGCGACGACCCGGTGCTGCGGCAGTTGCTCGGCGAAGTGCCGGTAGACCAGGCCGTGGCCGCCCGCGGGCGGGAAGCAGAAGACGGTGGGGTCCGCGCCCTCGTTGAAGGCCAGGTACGGCAGGGTGCCCGCGATCCGCCCGGTGGCGACGTCCTCGACGGTACGCGCCATGCCGTGCAGCGTGCTGCTGCGGAAGAGCAGCCCGACGGGCACGCTCACCGCGAAGTCGGTCCGCAGGTGGTGGATCAGCTCGATGAGCTTGATCGAGCTGCCGCCCCGCTCGAAGAAGTCGTCCTCCAGGCCCACCCGTTCCAGGCCCAGCACGCTCTTCCAGCGCTCGGCGGTGCGCACCTCGTACGGGGTGACCGGCGGGTCGTGCCGGTCTGCCTCCGGATGCGGGGCGGGCGCGGGAAGGGCGGCGGTGTCGACCTTGCCGTTCGCGGTGAGCGGCAGCGCGGGCAGCAGCGTGACGTGCGCGGGCACCAGGTAGGTCGGCAGCCGCTCGGCGAGGCGGCGGCGCAGCGCCCGCGGGTCCGGCTCCGCACCCTGCGCCGGGACGCAGTAGGCGCACAGCACGTCCTCGCCCGCCGGGCCGGGGCGCACCACCGCGCAGGCCTGGGCGACCTCGGGCACGGCCACCAGGTGCGCCTCGATCTCGCCGGGCTCGATGCGGTGGCCGCGCAGCTTGACCTGCTTGTCGGCCCGCCCCAGCAGGTGGATCACCCCGGAGGCGTCCCAGCGGCCGAGGTCGCCGGTGCGGTACAGGCGCCGCGCGGCGCCGCCGACCGTACGGGTGGTGAAGCGCTCGGCGGTACGCGCGGGGTCGCCCACGTAGCCGTCGGCGACGCCGCTGCCGCCGATCCACAGCTCGCCGGGGACTCCGGGCGGGACGGGCTGGCCGTGCCGGTCGAGGATGTAGACCTCGCTGCCGGGGAAGGGCCGCCCGACCGGCAGGGTGCGGCCGGGCTCCAGGCCGTCGCCGGGGCCGTCGAAATAGGTGCTGTCGATCGTGGTCTCGGTCAGGCCGTAGGAGTTGACCAGCCGGGTGTCCGGGCCGCACAGCGCGCGCAGCCGCCGGTGCTCGCCCGCCTTCCAGGTGTCCGAGCCGACGACCAGCAGCCGCATGAAGTCCAGCCGCAGCCCCTCGTGTTCGCAGTAGGCGACCAGGCCGCGGGCCACCGCGGGCACGAACTCGGCGCAGTCCACGCCCTCCTCGCGCATCGTGCGGTGCAGCCGTGCGGTGTCGAGGACCAGTTCGCGCCCGGCGAGCACGAGTGTGCCGCCCGAGCACAGCGCCCGCACCAGGTCCCCGGTGAAGACGTCGAAGGGCACCCCGGCCATCTGCAGGTGCACCTCCCCGCCGGTGAGCCGGTAGGCGTCGCGCCACCCGGCGTACGCGGCGGCGAGGCTGCGGTGGCTCACCCGTACCGCCTTGGGGCGGCCGGTGGAGCCCGAGGTGTGGATGACGTAGGCCGTATCGGCCGGGTCCACCGCCGCTTCGGCCGCGGGAGCCGTGCCCGACGCCAGGTCCTCGGGCGTCACGACCCGGGCGGCGAACCGCCCCGGCTTGTCGGCGACGACCAGCGCGGCGCCGACGTCGGCGGCGAGGCCGGCGAGGCGTTCGGCCGGGTGGTCCGGGTCGAGCGGCAGGTAGGCGGCGCCCGCCCGCAGCACCGCGAGCAGGCTCGCGACCAGCTCGTGCGACTTGTCCAGGCACACCGCCACCACCGCGCCCGGCCCCACGCCCAGTTCGGCCAGCCGCCCGGCCATCCGGGCCGACATCAGGTCGAGTTCGCGGTAGGTCAGCCGCCGCGCCGGACCGTACCCGGTGGGGGCGGTGACCGCGACGGAACGCGGGTGCGCGGCGGCGGCCTTCGCGAACAGCTCGGTGACCGGCGGCGCGTCGCCCGCCGGGCGGTCCGCGCCGCTCCACCGGTCGAGGATCCGCGTGCTCTCGTCCTCGCCCAGCATCGGGATACCGCTCACCGGCCGGTCGGCGGCCGAGGCGGTGAGCCCGGCGAGCAGCGCCCGGTAGTGGTCGGCGAGGCGGCGCACGGTGTCCGCGTCGAACAGGTCGGTGTTGTACTTGAACACGCAGTGGAAGCAGCCGTCCGTGCGGTCCTCGTACGCCGACAGCGTGACGTCGAACTGGCCTTCTTCCTCCGGGAGTTCGATGTACTCCAGGCGGTAGCCGTAGCGCTCGGCGGCGACCTTGTGGGTCAGCAGGATGAACATCGCCTGGAAGACCGCGGAGCGGCTCGGGTCGTGCTGGAGGCCCAGTTCCTCCACCAGCAGCACGAACGGGTATTCCTGGTTGTCCAGGCCGCCGAGCACCGTCTCCCGCACCCGGCCGAGCAGTTCGGCCACCGTGGGGTCGCCGTCGAGGCTCACGTGCAGCGGCAGCGGGTTGACGAAGTAGCCGTAGACCGAGGCGTCCTCCTCGCGGGTGCGCCCGGACACCGGGCTGCCCACGATCAGGTCGTCCTGGCCCGACCAGCGGTGCAGCAGCAGGTAGTAGGCGCTCAGCAGCACCATGAACGGGGTCGCGTTGTGCGCGCGGGCCAGCGCGTGCACGCCCGCGGTCAGCCCGGCGTCCAGCCGGAAGAACTCGGAGGCGCCGTTGTGCGTCATGACCGGCGGCCGGGGCCGGTCGGTGGGCAGCGCCAGGACCGGGATCGCGGACGGCAGGGCGCCGCGCCAGTAGTCCAGCATCCCGCGGGCCTCGGGCCCGGCCAGGAAGCGGTTCTGGTGGTTGACGAAATCCAGGTACTGCCCCGTGGGGGCGGGCAGCTGGACCGGGCGCCCGTGCCGCAGCGCCTCGTACGCCGTGAACAGCTCCTCGATGAAGGTGAAGGTGGAGATCGCGTCGGAGACGATGTGGTGCACGGCCTTCATGAGCACCCAGCGGTCGGGCCCCCGGCGGAAGAGCCGGAAGCGCACCAGCGGGTCGCGCTCCAGGTCGTACGGCTTGCGGTACTCGGCGACGATGAGCTGCCGGACGTCCTCCCACGACCGGCCCTCGACGTCGAACAGCGCGGTGTCGGCGCGGACGTCGGGCGAGACCACCTGCACCGGGGTGCCGCCGTCGAGCGTGACGTTGGCCCGCAGGCACGGGTGCCGCTCCAGCAGCACCCCGAAGGCCGCGAACATCAGCGCGGGGTCCAGCGCCGCGGTGACCTCCACCGCGCCGCCGATGTTGTAGGCGAAGGCGTCCGGGTCGAGGTGCTTGAGGAACCACAGCGCCTTCTGGTTGTACGTGAGCGGGTAGCGCGCGGGGTCCGTGTGCACCTCCACCGCCGCCCCGGCCGCGGCCCCGTCGTCGCAGGCCAGCTCCCGCAGGCCCGCGTGCAGCCGCTCGGCCAGCTCGCCCGCCGGGTCGCCGCTGAGCAGCGCCACCACCGGGAGCGCGACGCCCAGCTCGGCCTGGAAGCGGGCCCGCAGCTCCATCGCGAGCAGCGAGTCCAGGCCGAGCGCGTTCAGCCCGGCCGCGAGGTCCACGCGTTCGGGCTTCACGCGCAGCACACCGGCGACGATCTCGGTGAAGCGCGCGGCCACCAGCTCGCGCCGCTCGCGCGCCCCGGCCGCCCGGAAGGCCGCGGGGAAGCCGCCCGGGTCGGCGGCGGGCGCCTCCTCGGCCGCGGCGGCGACCAGGCCCGCGACCAGCGCGGGCGGCACGTCGTACCAGGACTGGAAGACCTGCCAGTCGACGACGGTGGCGACCAGCAGCTGTGGCCGGTCCTGGCCGATGACGCGCTCCAGCACGGCCATCCCCGCGGCGGGCGGCAGCGAACTCATGCCGCGCGCGGCGCGGTAGTGCTCGACCAGGCCCAACTCCTCGATCATGCCCGTCGCCCACGGGCCCCAGTCGATGCTGAGCGCGGGCAGCCCCCGGGCGTGCCGGTGGTGGGCCAGCGCGTCCAGGAAGGCGTTGCCCGCCGCGTAGTTGGCCTGGCCCGCGGTGGTGAGCAGCGAGGCGATGGAGGCGAAGAGGACGAAGTGGTCGAGCGGTTCGTCGCGCAGCAGCCGGTGCAGCAGGAACGCGCCCGCGACCTTCGGTTCGTAGGCGGTGTCGAAGACGTCCCGGTCCAGCTCGCCGACGAGCGCGTCCCGCACCTGTCCGGCGAGGTGGAAGACCCCGCGTACGGGCGGCAGTTGGCGGCGCCGCCGGTCGTCGAGCCACGCGGTGAGCGCCGCCTCGTCCGTGACGTCCAGGGGCGCCGTCTCGGCGTGCGCGCCCAGCGCCTCCAGCTCGCGCAGGAAGGCGGCCCGGCGGCCCGCGGGGCTGCTCGGGTCGAGCCCGGCCCACTCCTCGCGGGCGGGCACGGGGGTGCGGCCCGCGAGGACCAGGCGGCGGGCGCCGCGCCGGACCAGCGTGCGGCACAGCAGCATGCCGAGGGCCCCGAACGCGCCCGTGACCAGGTAGCTGCCGTCCGCGCGCAGCCGCAGCGGCAGCGGCCGGGTGAGCGCGGCGGGCCGGGCCAGCACGCAGGCGAGCCGCCGGCCGCCGCGCAGCGCGATCTCCTCGGCGCCGCCCGCGGTGATCTCCCGCAGTACCGCGGTGGCCTCCGCCGGGTGGTCCACGGTGCGGTCGAGGTCGAGCAGTGTGCCGCGCTGGGCGACGAGTTCCTGCTGCCACAGCACTCGGCCGATGCCCCACGCGGGGGCGCCCAGCGGCTCGACCTCCTCGCCGGGCAGGACGGCCTGGGCGCCGCGGGTCACGATGTGCAGCCGCCCGGCGGGCCGCGCCTCGGGCAGCACCTGGGCGAGGGCGACGAGCGAGTAGCCGCCGAGCGTCGCGCACACCGCGAGCTCCGCGCGGGCGACGGTGTCGAGGGCGGGCCGGTCCAGATTCCACAGGTGCACGACGGTGCGGTAGGAGTCGTCGAGGTCGGCGAAGAGCTGGCGGAGGTCGTCGGCGGAGTCCGGCCGCAGGGTGGAGCCGCCGGTGCCGTGCCGGTAGCGCTCGCCCGGGTGGACGAGGTGGCAGCGCCCGCCGTTCTCCCGTACCCGGTCGGCGATCTCGACGCCGAGGCCGGTCGCGTCGGCGAAGACCACGAGCCGGTCGGGCAGTTCGGCGCTGCCCGGCGCGGGGGACTCCGCGGTGCGCGGCAGCGGTACGGGACCGGTGTGCGCCGGGGACGGCTCGTCGGTCAACGGGGCCTCGTGCCAGACGGGTTCGGCGAGCCAGCCGTCGATGGAGGACAGGCCCACCGAGGTCGCGGCCTGCTCCGTGCCCGCGGCGCGGAAGCCGGTGACATGGCCGAGCGGGGCGCCGTCGTCGGCGAAGAGGACCAGATCGCCGGTGAGTTCGCCGCCGTCCTCGCCCGTCACGGTCGCGTGCGCCCAGAACGGGGCGCCGCCGAGCGCGTCGAGGCTCACCTCGCGCAGCGACAGCGGCAGCCGGATGCCGCTCGCGGCCGGGCCCGCCGGGGGGCCGTCGAGGAGCTGCGGGGCGAGCAGCGCGTGGAAGCAGGCGTCCAGCAGCGTGGGGTGGGCGTGGCTCGCGGCCGCGTCCGCCGGGGGCCGCTCGTCCGGCACGATCCTGGCCAGCGCCTCGCCGGGCCCGATCCACACCTCCGCGACCCGCTGGAAGGCGGGCCCGTAGCCGTACCCGAGAGCGGCCAGCTCCCGGTAGCAGGCCGCCCGGTCCAGCCGCCGCCCGGCCCGCGCGCGGATCGCCTCCACGTCGGGGGCGGGCACGGCGGTACGGGGGCGGGCCGCGCGGACGGTGCCGGTCGCGTGGACCGTGCGCTCGGCGGAGGTCGCGGCCGAGGCGATCGTGAAGGCGGCCGTCTCCGGGTCGAAGTGCAGCTGGACGAGGGAGGGCCGGTCGTCGGACAGGAACAGCGCCCGGGGCAGTTCGACGTCGGCCAGCACCGCGCGCGGCGAGCCGGTCAGCGCCCGTACCGCCTGCGTCGCCATCTCCAGATACCCGGCGGCGGGGAAGACCGCCGCCTCCTGGATGCGGTGGTCGGCGAGGTAGGGCAGGTGCTCGACGTCGAGGCGGGCCTCCCACGCGGGCTGCGCGCTCGCCGTGCGGCGGCCCAGCAGCGGGTGGTCCACCCGGCCGAGCCGCACCTGCGCCACGGGTGCGGGCTCGGTCCAGTACACGTCCCGCTTCCACGGGTAGCCCGGCAGCGGCACCGGCCGCCCGCCCGGGTGCAGCGCCGCCCAGTCCGGCTCGACGCCCAGCGTGTGCAGGGCGGCGAGCGAGCGGGTGAGCACCTCCGGCTCGTCCTCCCGCCGCCGGATCGACGGCAGCACCCGGCCCTCGGCCCCGCGGTCGCCCAGGCACTCGCGGATCGCGTGGCCCAGCACGGGGTGCGGGCCGACCTCCAGGAAGATCCCGTGGCCGTCGTCCGCGAGCAGATCGACGGCGGCGCGGAAACGCACGGGTTCGCGGACGTTGCGCCACCAGTAGGAGGCGTCCAGCTCCGGCCCCTCCGCGCGCCCCCCGGTGGCGGTCGGGTAGAGCGGCAGCCGGGCCGTACGCGGCTCCAGGCCCGCCAGCGCCGCCAGCAGCTCGTCGCGGATCGGCTCCATCTGCGCGCTGTGGTAGGGCACTTCGACGGGCAGGAAGCGCGCGAAGACCTGCTCGCGCTCCAGCTCCGCCGCGAGGCGGCCGAGCGCCTCGCGCTCCCCGGAGAAGGTGACGTCCCCGGGCCCGTTGACGGCGGCCAGCGACACCAGTCCGCCGGTCCGCCCGGCCCGGCGCGCCGCCTCCGCCTCGGTCAGGCCCGCCGCGAGCATCGTGCCCGTGTCCGCGAGGCGCTGCTGGAGCCGCCCGCGGTGCAGCACCACCGTGACGGCGTCCGCCAGGTCGTACACCCCGGCCTCGTGGAAGGCGGCGATCTCGCCCGTCGAGTGCCCGACGACCGCGTCCGGGCGGATCCCGCGGCTGCGCCACAGCGCCGAAAGACCCACCTGCACCGCGAAGTTGGCGGCCTGCGCGAGCCAGGTCTGCGCCATCCGCGAGGTGTCCTCGCCGCGCCCCAGCTCCTCCAGCAGCGACCACCCGGCCTGGCGGCGGATCTCGGCGTCGCACTCCTCGACGGCCGCGCGGTAGACGGGCTCGGCGGCCAGCAGGCCGCGCCCCATGCCCCACCACTGCGGGCCCATCCCGGTGAAGACCCACGCCAGCCGCCGCCCGCCGGGCGGGAGCCGTCGCCCGCTGACCGCCCGCGGGTGCGGTTCGCCGTGCTCGTACGCCGCCAGCGCCTCGTCCAGCGACGCGCGCGAGGCCGGGTCGTGGACGACCGCGAGCCGGTGCTCGTGGTGCTCGCGGCGCACCGCGAGGGTGTGCCCGAGGTCGCAAAGCGCCACGCCGGAGGGCCCGTTCAGCTCCGCGCGGATCGCCGCGGCCCGCTCCGCCAGCAGCTCGGGGGAGCGCGCGCTCAGCGGCAGCACGGTGTACGCGGGCAGGCGCGCGGGGGCCGCGGCCGGGGCGGGCTGCGGGGCCTCCTCCAGCAGCACGTGCGCGTTCGTGCCGCCGAAGCCGAAGGAGTTGACGCCCGCCCGCGCCGGGCCTTCGTGCTCCGGCCAGTCCACGGCGCGGGTCGGCACCTCGAAGGGCAGCGCGTCCCAGTTGACGGCGGGCGTGGGCCGCTCCAGGTTGATGTGCGGCGGGATGCGGCGGTGCTTGAGCGCCAGCACGGTCTTGACGAGCCCGGCGACGCCCGCGGCCGCCTCCGTGTGCCCGATGTTGGTCTTGACCGAGCCGACGTACGCCCGCGCGCCCGGCGCCCGCCCTTCGCCCAGCACCCGCCCGAGCGCCGCGGCCTCGATCGGGTCGCCGACGGGCGTGGACGTGCCGTGCGCCTCCACGTACTGCAGGTCGCCCGGGGCGATGCCCGCCTCCGCGCACACCCGGCGGATGAGCGTGGTCTGGGCGTCGGGGTTGGGCACGGTGATGCCGTCGGTGCGGCCGTCCTGGTTCACCCCGCTGCCGATGACCACGGCGTGCACCGGGTCGCCGTCGCGCAGCGCGTCCGAGAGCCGCTTGAGCGCCACGACGCCGACACCCTCGGCGCGCACATAGCCGTCCGCCGCGGCGTCGAAGGCGCGCGAACGGCCGCCGGGGGAAAGGAAACCGCCCTTGGTCTCGGCGATCGTGTACTGCGGCGCCAGGTGCAGCAGCGTGCCGCCCGCGAGCGCGAGGTCGGTCTCGCCGCGCAGCAGGCTCTGCCGGGCCAGGTGCAGCGCGACGAGCGAGGAACTGCACGCGGTGTCGACGGAGACGCTGGGGCCGCGGAAGTCGAAGCAGTGCGAGACGCGGTTCGACACCATCGTCATCATCGTGCCGGTCGCGGTGTGCGCGGACAGGCTCTCGAAGCCGAGGTCGGCGAACTGCAGGATCTTGTAGTCCAGCGTGAACGCCCCCACGTAGACGCCGACCTCGCGCCCCGCCAGCAGGGCGGGGCGCTGCCCGCCGTCCTCCAGCGCCTCCCACGCCACCTCCAGCAGCTTGCGCTGCTGCGGGTCCATGTGTGCGGCCTCGCGCGGGCTGATGCCGAAGAACTCCGGGTCGAACTCGGCCACCCCGTCGATGTAGCCGCCGCGCCCGCCGGTCAGCCGTCCGGGCTTGGCCGGGTCGCGGCTGCCCAGGGTGGCGGTGTCGTAGCGGTCGGCGGGGGTCGGTGTGACGCAGTCCCGGCCCTCGACGAGGGCACGCCAGAACCCGCGGTGGTCGCGGACGCCGCCGGGGAAGCGGCAGCCGATGCCGATGATCGCGATGCGCTCCGGGGTGCCGTGGGCGTCGCGGTCCTGCGGAAGGCTGCGGGAGTGGGGCGAGTCCGTCATGGTCCTGTCCGTGCGGTCATGGCGCCCCGGCGCGGTGCGGGGCGGGGGGAAGGGGCCTGCGCGGGGCCCGGTCAGGCGGTGGGACCGGGGCCGGTCCTGGCGGCGGCCGGGCGCCAGGGGTGCAGCAGGCTGGCGAGGACGTCGCCGGGGGGCGGGAAGGAGGCCGGGTCCTGGAGGCCGACCCCGGTGGGGACGCGTCCGGGCCGCCAGGTGAAGCTGCCGAACGCGTGGTCCCAGATCGCGAGGTCCGCACCGAAGTGCCCGGCCTCGTCCAGCACGGTGCTGTGGTGCAGCCGGTGCTGTTCGGGGCTCGCGAACAGATGGTTCAGCCAGCCGAGGCGGACGTCGATGTTGGCGTGCACGAAATACCCCTGGGCGAGGACGAACAGCGTCGCGCACAGCACGGACTGCCGGGAGAACCCGACCGCGGTGAGCGCCAGTTGCACGGCGACCTGCCCCAGCAGAACGTCGAGCAGGTGGTTGACGCCGTTGTTCGTGACGTTCACCTTGTCCAGCGCGTGGTGGACGCCGTGCAGCCGCCACAGCCACCGGTTGCGGTGCGACCAGCGGTGGAAAAGGTATTTCGCCAGCGACCCGGTGAGCAGCGCGAGCGGGATTTCGACGCCCAGCGGCAGCACCGGCCGTGGTGTCGCCAGCCGTGCCACCATCGCGGCCGCCAGCAGTTGGCCGAGTGCGCCGCCGGTCATCGTCAGGACGAAATAGAGTCCGTAGCAGCGGATTTCCCGCCCGCCGGGGTGCCAGTCGGTCCGGTACGGGATGAGCCGTTCCAGCGTCCACAGGTAGCCGATGGCGACGACCTGCGCGAACGCCAGGACGTCACCGTCGTTCCAGTGCTCGGCCAGGGATCCGGCGGCGGCCGAGACCACCGCGAGCAGGAGCAGCGGATAGGCGGCCCACCGCAGTGCGGCCGACAATCCGAAAACCCGACCGCCGAATTCTCCGGGACGATGCAATGGGCGCGCAGGACTCAATGCCGATCCTCCAGGGGAAACGCGGCCGTGTGGCGGGGCCGGGCCGAAGATAAATCGAGCATAAGCATGTGCCAGGGGTACATGCGAAATCGCCGTGGCACGTCCGGCGTAATCGGATGACTGCGGATGTGCGGCGAATTCGACTGAACGGCGCCGGGTTTGCCCGCCGAACCGGGGAATTCGTCCCGCGCCGCGACCGGCGGCGGGGCCGCTTCCCGGCGGTGTGGTCAGCTATGCGCGCACCGGGCGAATCCGCCCGGAACACCCCAAGGAGGAACGTATGCTTCGTAGTGTCCTGCTCAAGCGGGCCGTCGCCGGCTCCGCGGCAGCTCTCGCCCTCGCCGCCGCCCCCTGCCTGGCGACCGCCGCTTCTGCGGTGACCCCGGCGGAGGCCGCCCAGACGGTCACCCTCGACTTCAGCCAGGACATGCCCGCCGGCAACACCGCCAACGGGTCCTTCGGCGAGCACGGCGCCGTGCTCGACGCCGACGGCAACACGATCGGCGGCGCGGTGCTCAGCTGCAACGACGTCACGGGTGAGGACGGCGACGTCATCTACTGCACCGGCATGGTCAGCATCTCCGGCAGCGGCGCGATCGGCTTCCAGGTCGGCGGCCTGGTCAGCGACGGCCAGGCCCCGGCCTCGGTCGACGGCATCGTCACCGGCGGCACCGGCGAGTACGACGGCCTCACCGGCGCCGTGCACATCACCACCGTCCGCGACGGCGTCTACACGGCCCAGTTCGTCCCGGCCGCCGGCTGACCCCGCCCCACCCCGTTCCGCGAAGCCGCCGCCTCCCCCGGGGGGACGGCGGCTTCCGCGTGAGCACGTCCACGCGCCCGGTCAGGCCGGGAGCGGCCGGACCTCCTCGGCGGCGCGGGCGTCGTACGTGTCGCGCGCGTCCAGGACGGCGTCGATGTTGTCCTCGGACCAGGCGCGGATCGCGTGCAGCAGCGCGGTGACGCTCTCGCCGAGCGGGGTCGCCGCGTAGTCGACGCGCGGCGGGATCGTCGGGAAGACGGTGCGGGTGACCAGGCCGTCGCGCTCCAGGGTGCGCAGGGTCTGGGTGAGCATCTTCTGTGTGATGCCGTCCAGTCTGCGGCGCAGCTCGCCGAAGCGCAGCGGGCCGCCGGACAGGGCGCCCATGACCAGCATCGTCCACTTGTTGGCGAGGACGTCGAGGATCTGCCGGGAGGGGCAGGCGGCGAGGTAGGCGTCCGCGCCGCCGTGGAAGCGCAGGCCGTCGGTAGTACCCATGAGGTACCTATATACCTTTCAAGTGCCTTCTGTTCAACGGGTACCGGCTCTCCCGAGGATGGGTGGCGTCCCCGGGGAGCCCCCGCAGGGACGTCCACGAGACCTCCCGGCAGGAGTGCATGACGATGCGTGCGATCACCCAGAAGTCCTTCGGCGGCCCCGAGGTGCTGGAGCTCACCGAGAACGCCCCGCGGCCCGTGCCCGGACCCACGCAGGTGCTGGTCAGGGTCAGGGCGACGAGCGTCAACCCGGTGGAGCTGTTCGTCCGCTCCGGGGCCTTCCCGCTGCTCGGCGAGCCGCCGTTCGTGCTCGGCTGGGACGTCTCCGGGGTCGTCGAGGAGGCCGATCCGGGGGTGCACCGCTTCGCCGTCGGCGACGAGGTCTTCGGGATGCCGTACTTCCCGGCCGCCGCGGGTGCCAACGCCGAGTACGTCGTGGCGCCCGCGCGCCAGCTCGCCCGCAAGCCCGCGCGGATCAGCCACGAGGAGGCCGCGGCGCTGCCCCTGGTGGGACTCACGGCGTGGCACGCGCTGACCGAGATCGCGCGGGTCGGGGCCGGGCAGCGGGTGCTGGTGCACGGTGCGGGCGGCGGGCTCGGGCATGTCGCCGTGCAGATCGCCAAGCACCTCGGCGCGCAGGTCGTCGGCACCGCGAGTGCGGGCAAGCACGCCTTCCTGCGCGGTCTGGGCGCCGACCGGCTGATCGACTACCGCTCCGAGGACTACGCGCGGGTGCTGCGGGACGAGCCGGTGGACGTGGTGCTGGAGACGCTGGGCGGGGGCAACGCCGAGCGCTCGTTCGGGGTGCTGCGGCCGGGCGGGATCCTGGTCAGCGCGGTGGAGCGGCTCAGCACGACGCTGCCGCGGCTGGCGGCGGAGGCCGGGGTGCGGTTCGCGGCCGTCGGGGTGGAGCCGGACGCGGCGGGGCTGGAGGAGCTGGCGGCGCTGGTGGACGCGGGGCGGCTGGCGGTGCATGTGCAGCAGGCCTTCCCACTGGAAAGGCTCTCCGAGGCGCACGCCCTGCTGGCGGCGGGCGGCGTGCGGGGAAAGCTCGCGATCAGCGTGTGACCGCGGCGGCGACTTTCGCCGGTATTAGGCAAAAGACTGCGCCCGCGGCGGCGGACCGGGGCGTCACGGTGGCGCCGCGAGGAGAGCTAATCCCCTTGTCAGGGCACTTATCTGACAGTTCATGGGATCTTCGCGCACCCTGAACGAAGCCTTGACTTCTGCTCATTGCAAGCCGAATGTGTCTGGGCGTGACCTGCGCCCGGTGGGGCGCGTGACGTGAAGGAGACAACAGTGCGCTCCCGAAAACTCAGAGGACGGGCCGGCCGTACGGTGGCCGCCGCGCTCGCGGCGACCGTCGTGGCGGGCCTGCCGGCCGTGGCGCAGGCGAGCCCCCAGGGGGCGGCGCGGGCGGCCGCGACGACCCCGGTCTATCTGGACACCCACTACACCTTCGCCCAGCGCGCGGCCGACCTGGTCTCGCGGATGACGCTGCCGGAGAAGGTCAAGCAGCTCCAGACCAACAACGCGCCCGCCATCCCGCGGCTGGGGGTCCAGCAGTACACGTACTGGAGCGAGGGCCAGCACGGCATCAACCGGCTCGGCGCCGACACCGAGGCCGGCAGCCAGGGCGAGCTGGACGTCACGGCGACCAGCTTCCCGGTGAACTTCGCGGCCACCATGTCCTGGGACCCGGAGCTGACCTACCAGGAGACGACGGCGATCTCCGACGAGGTGCGCGGCACCCTCGACAAGTCCCTGTTCGGCAAGGGCCAGAACAACATCGGCCCGGACATCGACGACTACGGCGACCTGACCTTCTGGGCGCCCACGGTCAACATGGACCGCGACCCGCGCTGGGGACGCACCAACGAGTCCTTCGGCGAGGACACCTACCTCGCCTCCACCATGGCGGGCGCGTTCGTCAACGGCTACCAGGGCCAGACGATCGACGGCAAGCAGATGACCCCGTACCTGAAGGTCGCCGCCACCGCCAAGCACTACGCGCTCAACAACGACGAGAACAACCGGCACACCCAGAGCGCGAACACCACCGACGCCAACATCCGCGACTACTACACCAAGCAGTTCGCGAGCCTGGTCCAGAAGGCGCATGTCTCGGGCGTCATGACGGCGTACAACGCGATCAACGGCACGCCCGCGCCCGCGAGCACGTACACCGTCAACGAACTCCTCCAGGCCACCTACGGGTTCGGCGGCTACACCACCTCCGACTGCGGCGCGATCGGCGACGTCTACTCGTCGGGCGCGCACAACTGGGCGCCCCCGGGCTGGACGACCAACGGCACCACGTGGACCGAGACCGCGACCGGCAAGGAGATACCGGCGGCCGCGGGCGGCCAGGCGTTCGCGCTGCGCGCGGGCACCCAGCTCAACTGCGCGGGCGGCGAGCTGACCACCGCCAACATCGACGCGTCCCTCGACCTGGGCCTGCTCTCGACCGGCGTCATCGACGGCGCGCTGACCCAGCTCTTCACCGTCCGCATGCAGACCGGCGAGTTCGACCCGGCGAACAAGGTCGCGTACACGAAGATCACCAAGGACCAGATCGAGTCGCCCGCGCACCACGCGCTCGCCGCGAAGGTCGCCGCGCAGGACCTGGTGCTGCTGCAGAACGACAAGGTCAAGGGCACCTCGAAGGCCCTGCTGCCGGTGGACGCGAAGAAGCTGAACAGCGTCGTGATCCTCGGCGGCCTCGCCGGCACCACCACGCTGGGCGGCTACTCGGGCCGCCCCTCGCACACCGTCAGCCCCGCGCAGGGCATCACGGACGCGGTCAAGGCCGCCAACCCCGGTGCCACGGTGACCTACGACGCGTGCGGCGTCTCCACCGGCGCCACCACGCCCGCCGCGTGCTCGGCCGCCACCCAGGCAGCGGCGAAAACGGCGGACCTGGTCGTCGTCATGGTCGGCTCCGACATGGGCGTCGCCGACGAGGGCACCGACCGCGCCGCGCTCGCCCTGCCCGGCAACCAGAACAGCCTGATCGACCAGACCGCGGCGCTCGGCAACCCCCGCACCGCGGTGGTGATGCAGGCCGACGGCCCGTACGACATCAGCGCCGCGCGGAAGGACTTCCCGGCGGTCCTCTTCTCCGGCTACAACGGCGAGAGCCAGGGCACCGCGCTCGCGCAGGTCCTCCTCGGGCAGCAGAACCCGTCCGGCCACCTGGACTTCACCTGGTTCTCCGGCGACGACCAGCTCCCGTCGATGGACAGCTACGGCCTCACCCCGTCCGAGACCGGCGGACTCGGCCGCACCTACATGTACTTCACCGGCAAGCCGACCTACCCCTTCGGATACGGCCTGTCCTACGCCGACTTCCGCTACTCCCATGTCAAGGTCGGCCCCTCCGCCGCCACCGCCGACGGCACGGTGAAGGTCACCTTCGACGTCACCAACACCGGTACGGCCGCGGGCGCCACGGTCGCGCAGCTGTACGCCGCCCGCCAGTTCGCCGTCGCCGGCACGGAGTTGCCGAAGCAGCAGCTCGCGGGCTTCAAGAAGACCAAGGTCCTCGCGCCCGGGAAGACCGAGCACGTGAGCCTCTCGGTCAAGGTCGCCGACCTCAGCCGCTGGGACCAGGACTCGCTCAAGCAGGTCGTGGACAACGGCACCTGGGCCTTCCGCGTCGGCCCCGACTCCGCGACCGTCGCGGGCTCGGGCACCGTCACGGTGCGCGGCGCCGTCACCCCGCGGGTGCGGTCGGTCACCGTCCAGCCCGGCCAGGTCGTCTTCTCCGCCGGCGACACCCTGGACCTCACCAGGACCAACCCGTGGATCGCCCCCGACACCGACCCCGCGCTGGAGCAGCGGCACGCCGCCGCGGACCACATCGTCGAGGCCGCGAACAACGACCAGTCGTTCGCCGACCTCGGCCGCGCGCACGTCACCTACCGCACCACCGACCCGCAGGTCGCCACCGTCAGCCGGGACGGCGTCGTCACCATGCACGCGCCCGGCGCCGCCTCCGTCGAGGTGACGGTGGACGGCGTGACGGGCACCGCCCCGATCGTGGTCCAGAACCCGTTCACCCTCCAGGCGGCGGACATCGTCAAGCCCGACACCGCCGTGACCGCCACCGCCTCCTACACCAACACCAGCGGCAAGGCCGTACGCGACCTCACGCTGGCCCTGACCGCGCCCGACGGCTGGACGGCGAAGGCCACCTCGCCCGTCACGGTGCGGCAGGTCGCCCCGGGCCAGAAGGTCACCGCCACCTGGAGCGTGACCGTCCCGGCGTCCGCGAGCCCCGGCACCAAGGCGGAACTGGCCGCCAGCGCCTCCTTCCGCGGCGGCGCGGGCGCGTACAGCCAGGCCGCCGTCAGCCCGCTGACGGTGACCTCGGGCGCCACACCCGAGCAGGTCACCCCGGTCGTGACGGGGACGGACCCGGCGGCCGGGAAGCTCCAGGTCGTCCTGCACAACCCGTCCGACACCGCGACCGCCGTGACCGGCGTCCACTGGAAGCTCGGCGGCACGACCGGCACGCAGGCGGTCAGCGCCACGATCGCGCCCGGGGAGTCGGCGACCGTGGAGGTGCCCGTCACGGGCATCGACCTCGGCACCACCTACCCCTTCACGGTGACCGCGGCGATCTCCGGCGACCTGTCCTCGGAGAACTTCTCCGGCCACGTCTCCTTCCTGCCGGTCGTCCGCAAGAGCCTCGGCAAGGACTGGACCCTCGCCGACGTGCAGGACGGTCCCGCCGTGGACCTCGGCAAGACCGCCGCGTGGTCCAGCCTGGACGGCTCGCAGCCGTACGGGGGCGCCTCCGACCTGTCCGGCAAGGTGTACCTGAACTGGGACGACGCCAACCTCTACCTCACGGCGAACCTCACCGACGACGTCCTCTCCCAGCCCGCCACCGGCCCCGACATCTGGCAGGGCGACAGCCTCCAGTTCGCGGCCACCTCCGGCGCCCCGGGCGGCGCGTCCGCCCCGAGCACCGCGTCCGTCAACGGCCACTACGAGTACGGCGCCGCGCTCACGTCGGCGGGCGAGCAGCTCTACCGCTGGATCGCCCCGACCGAGGGCAGCGGCCAGGTCACGGACGCGAGCGTCCACATCACGCGGGACGACACCGCGCACACCACCCTCTACCGGATCGCCGTCCCGTGGAGCGACCTCGCGTCCGTCACCCCGGCCGCGAACACCGTCTTCTCCTTCGTGCTGGACGTCAACGACAAGGACAACGGCGTCCGCAAGGGCTACATGCAGTGGGGCGACGGCATCGGATCGAGCAAGGACGTCGCCGGGTTCAACATGGCGCAGCTGATGCCCGCGACCGCGTGACCTGACCGCGAGGCGGTTCGCGCACGACCCGAGGCCACCTGGTTCCGTACCGGGTGGCCTCGGGCCTTCGCTGTCAGGGGAGGTCGGCGGCGACGCTCGCCAGATGCGCGGCGAGGATGTCCTCGAACGCGGCCTCGCGGTCCGCCCCCAGCGGGCTGAGGTCGCGGGCGTACCGGGACAGCGCCGGGAAGCGGGCCGGGTCGGCGCCCAGCACGGCGACCCGGAACAGCTCCACGCCCTGGTCGTACTCGACCTGGGTGAGGCCGCCGATCCCCGCCTCGGACGAGACGAGCGCGGCCACCAGCACCACCAGCCGGTGGTAGTGCCCCGGCACCGCGGCCTCGGGCAGGCCCGCCTCGTCCAGCGCGGACAGCACCTCCTCCATCACCAGCCGGGCGCCCTCGCCGCTGGAGGCGTAGCGCCCCCAGACCGCCGCGAGCTGCACCTGGCCGCCGAACGCCGCCCGCAGCCGCAGCGCCACGGCGGTGATCCGCGCGCGCCAGTCGCCCTCGGGCCGGTAGCCGTCCATCGCGGCGAGCAGGACCCGGTCGGCGACCGCCCGCAGCAGCTCGGTCTTGCTGCGGAAGTGCCGGTAGAGGCTGGAGGAGTCGGTGCCGAGCGTCGCGGCGAGCTTGCGGACGCTGAACGACTCGGCGTCGCCGCTGCGCAGCAGCTCGGCGGCCGCGTCCAGGATCTCGTCGGTGGACCAGCGCCGTCTGCCTGTCGTCATGACGGCCAGCGTAACGCATGCGCGCGAGCGTGCGTCCGCCGTTGCACCCGCCATTGCACTTTGCGTTGCACGCGGTGCGTGCATAATGAGGGCACTGCTGTTGCGCCAGGCTGCGGCGAGGCCGTGAGACTGCGAGTCCGCGATCCCGCGTGCCGCCCGGCGCTCCGGACGAGGGAGAGGGACCCGACCATGAGCGAGACCACCACCGGCACCGCCCTGTCACGCCCGGCCGAGCCGGACTGGACCACGGTCACCGACGCCGAACTGCGCGACTACGCCGCCGCCGAGAACCGCTTCCGCGCCGCGCCCGCCGCACGCGCGATGACCGGCGAGCCGGACCCCGGCGCGCTGACCGGCTGGCAGGACGTCGCGCTGCCCGGCCGCAGCCTGCCCGTACGCGTCCACCGCCCGGCCGCCCCGGCGCCCGGCCCGCTGCCGCTGATCCTGCACGTCCACGGCGGCGGGTTCGTCGGCACCGCCGTCCAGTGCGACTGGACCGGCAGCCACCTGGCGGCCCGGCTGCCCGCGCTCGTCGTCTCCGTCGAACACCGCCTGCTCGCGTCCGACACCCCGCTCGCGCACGCCGTCGACGACGCCTGGGACGTCCTGCGGCACATCCTCGGCGACGCGTCCTGGTGGGGCGTCGATCCCGCCCGCACCGCCGTCTTCGGCGAGAGCTACGGCGGCCTCGTCAGCGCCCTGGTGGCGCTGCGCGCCCGCGACGCCGGACTGCCGCTCGCCGCCCAGGTGCTGGTCAACCCCGCCCTGGACGTCAGCGCGACGATGCTCGACCACCCCTCGGCCACCGAGCACGCCCGCACCCCGACCCTGACCACCGACCTGCTGCGCCTCGTCCGCCGCCTCGCCACCCCGCGGGGCGCGGACCCGCGCACCCTCTCCCCGCTCCACACCGCCGACCTCGGCGGCCTCCCCCCGGCGCTCCTGGTCATCCCCACCGACGACCCGCTCGCCGACCACGGCCGCGCCTACGCCACCCGCCTGCGCGCCGCCGGCACCCCCGCCCGCCTCAACGAACACCCCGGCGCACTCCACGCCTTCCTGACGCTCCCCGCCACCTTCCCCCAGGCGTACACCGCCCGCGCCGAGATCACCGGCTACCTCCGCACCGCGCTCGCGGCCTGAACGCCCCTCAGATCCGCTCCGCCAGCCGGTCCAGGAAGGCCGCCTGGGCCGTGACGACCAGCTCCCGGGCCGCGTCCAGCGCGAACCACGCGACCCGGTCCAGCTCGGGGAATTCCGCGGTACGGCCCGAGCCGCGCGGCCACTCCATCGTGAAGGTGCCGGGCACCACGTCCGCCGGGTCGAGGTCGCCCTCCACCGCCCACACCGTCACGTGCTTGCCGCCCGACTGCACCACCTCGCCCAGCGGCAGCGGCTCCCCCTCCGGGGCGGGCAGCCCCAACTCCTCCCGGAACTCGCGCCGGGCGGCGTCCCAGGGCTGCTCGCCCCCGTCGTACTCGCCCTTCGGCACGCTCCACGCCCCGGCGTCCCTGCGCGCCCAGAACGGTCCGCCCATGTGCCCGAGCAGCACTTCCACCCCGGCGGGGGCGCGGCGGAAGAGGAGCAGCCCGGCGCTGCGTCTGATGTCGGCCATGGGGCCAGTGTGACCGCCCGGGGCGGTGTACGGGCGGTGTACGGGGCGGGGCCGCCCCGCCGTCAGCCCGCGGTGCCCGGCGGCGGGCGGTCCGCGTCCTCGACGGCCGCGGCCCGCAGCGCGGCGCCCACCCGGGCGACCGCGGCGCTCGGCGGCGGGTGCGGCAGGCGGGCCAGCAGCACCCGGCGCTGCTCCTGCGGGCCGCCGCGGACGGGCAGGATCCGCACACCGGGGGGCGCGGCGGCGGCGAACGCGGCCGGCGCCGTGGTCAGGCCGCAGCCCGCGGCGACGAGGTGCAGCTTGGCGAGCCAGTCGCGCGCCACATGGGCGATGTCGGGCCGCTCGTCCAGGCCGGGCCACACGCCCATCAGGTGGTCCTCGCCCGCGGACGACCCGGCGATCCAGCGCTGCCCGCGCAGATCGGCGACGTCGACGAAGTCGCCACGGGCCAGCGGGTGCACGGCGGGCACGGCCAGGCACAGCGCCCGCTCGGCGAGCGTGCGCAGCACCAGCGGCGGCGATTCCGCGTCCGGCGGCCGGAAGGGCGGGGCCGAGGCGAGCACCGCGAGGTCGAGGCTGCCCGCCCGCAGCGCGCGGACCAGCGCGGGGGTGCTGGCGCCCTCCCGGCCGACGACGCGCAGCCCGGGATCGGTGCGGCGCAGCGCGGCGAGCGCGCGCGGCACGAGCACGGCGCCCGCGCTCGGGTACCAGCCCAGCCGTACGGTCCCGGCCCGTTCGTCCAGCCCGGACAGCTCGCGGGCCGCCGCGTCGATCTCGTCCAGGACGGTCGTGGCGCGGCGCAGCACGACCCGCCCGGCGGCGGTGAGCCGTACGCCGTCGCGCCGCCGCTCCAGCAGCTCGGTGCCCGCGGCCCGTTCGATCGCGGCGATCTGCCGGGAGACCGCCGACTGGGTGTAGCCGAGCGAGGCCGCGGCCGCGGTGAAGGTGCCCTGCTCGGCGACGGCCCGCAGGACGCGCAGCGCGGTGAGTGAGACATCCCTGAAGTCCATGACGATCACGCATACTAGCCGTGCCGAAGTCTCGTTGGACGCATGGCGACAGGGTTCCTAGCGTGGAGGCATGAGCACTCCTGAGAACACCTCACACGGCACCTCGCACGGCACCTCAGACAGCACGTCACCCAGCACCTCGCGCGTCGCCCTCGTCACGGGCGCCAACCAGGGACTCGGCCGCGCCCTCGCCGAAGGGCTCGCGGCCGGATGGGCACCCGGCGACCTCGTCTTCCTCACCGGCCGCGACCGCACCCGTGTCGAGACCGCGGCCCGCGAGGTCGGCGCGCTGCCCGCCAGCCGTGCCCGCGTCGAGGGCCGGGTCCTGGACGTCAGCGACGCCGACGCCATCGCCCGCCTCGCCGAGGAACTGCGGGCCGAGCACGGCGGCGTGGACGTCGTCCTCTCCAACGCGGTCACCCGCATGCTGCCCGAGGACTCGCAGGCCGAGCGCGCGGACGAGGTCATCGACGTCTCCAACACCGCCACGCACGCGGTCCTGCGCTCCTTCGGCGCCGTCCTGCGCCCCGGCGGCCGGCTGCTCGTGGTCGCCAGCAGCCTGGGCACCCTCGGCCACCTCGACCCGCGGCTGCACCACCTCTTCGACGGCGCGACCCTGGAGCAGGTCGAATACGCCGTGGAGTCCTGGCGCACCGCGATCCACGACGGCACCGCGCGCGAGGCCGGCTGGCCCGTCTGGCTGAACGTCCCCTCGAAGGTCGCCCAGGTCGCCGCCGTCCGGGCGGTCGCCGCCGAGCGGCGCGAACGCGACCTCGCCACCGGCACGCTGGTCGCCTCGGTGTGCCCCGGCATGGTCGACACCGCGACCTCGCGCCCGTGGTTCACCGACTACAGCCACGCCCAGACCCCGGCGGCCGCCGCCGAGGCCGTCCTCGCCCTCGTCCTCGCCGAGGGCGTCGACCCGGCGCACTACGGCGAACTGGTCCGCTTCGGCAAGCCGCTGGACTGGCACGCGGGCGCCCCGCTGGTGGAGCAGGACGCGATCGTCCGCCCGTGACCGCCCCCGCCGGTACGTGACGGGTGTTCCGGTGCGGAAACAGTCCCGTCACAGCCCGCCCCGCGGGCCGGGCGGCCACCGACGCCGTTCAGTACGGTGATGACGCAGCGTCAGGCGTCGTACGGGACGGGTGGGGTGGGGCGGGTCATGGCACAGGAGACGCAGCCCGGCACGGTGGTCGGGGGCCGCTTCCGGCTCGACGAGGCGCTCGCCCGGGGCGGGTTCGGGATCGTGTGGCGGGCGCGCGACCTGCACCTCGGCCTCGACGTCGCCGTCAAGGAGCTGTACCTGCCCCCGGCGACCTCGCCCAAGGAGCACGCCGACCGCCTCGCCCGCGCCGAGCGCGAGCCGCGCAACGCCGCCAGGCTGCGCGACCACCCCAACATCGTCGCCGTGCACGACGTCGTCTTCGACGACGACAAGCCCTGGATGATCATGCGCCTGGTCAGCGGGCACTCGCTGCTGGAACACCTGGCGGAGCACGGCCCGCTCTCCGAGGCCGAGGCCACCCGCGCCGCCCGCAACCTGCTTGCGGCCCTGCTGGCCGCACACCGCGAGGAGGTCATCCACCGGGACGTGAAGCCCGCCAACGTGATGGTGGCCGAGAACGGCGACTACCTCCTCACCGACTTCGGCATCGCGATCCACGCCAGTGACACCTCGCTCACCACCACCGGCGGCTTCGTCGGCTCCCTCGAATACGTCGCCCCCGAACGCGCCAACGGCATCGACGACCGCCCCGTCAGCGACCTGTTCTCGCTGGGCGCCACGCTCTACCAGGCCGTCGAGGGCGTCTCCCCCTTCCGCCGGGACAGCCAGACCGCAACGCTCACCGCCGTCCTGATCGAGCAGCCGGAACCGCCCCGGCGCGCGGGCGCGCTGGAACCCCTCATCACCGCGCTGCTGGAGAAGGACCCCGACGCGCGGCCCACCGCCGAGCAGGCGCTCGCACTCCTCGACGCCCCGCCGAAGGCAGCGGGCGGGACGGCCCGGACGAAGGTGATGGCGGGCGGGAGCGGGGCTTCGGGGACCTCCGGCGGGGGCGCCGGGTCGTCGTCCGGTCCCGGGTCGTCGTCCGGTCCCGGGCCGTCCCGGCAGAAGGCCGCCGACCGCAGCGGGATCTGGGTGGGCCTGGCCCTCCTGGTGGTCCTCGCGCTCGTCTTCGGGCCCAAGCTCGTCGACGCCGCCAAGAAGGACCACGCGTCGGGCGACGACACGCCCTCGACGTCCTCCTCCACCACCTACGACCCGCTGGGCGGCGACGTGTCGGGCGGCTCGGACCCCACCACGGACGACCCGGCCACGGACGACCCGGTCGTGGAGGACACCGACACCGAGGAGCCCGACCCGACCCCGGACCCCGCCTGCCACACGGCGATCGACACGCTCCAGGCCCACCTCGACCTGATCCCCAACCCCGTCACCGACGACAACGTCGACTCGGCCGTGGCCACCTACGACGACCTGGCGACCCACCTGGACAGCGCCGCCTCCGACGCGGACGACCCGGACGTGGAGACCGCCATCAGCGCCCTCGCCGCCGACGCCACGACGATGGGCGCCAGCCTGCGCGACTCGGGCAACGGCAGCTTCGACGCCGCCAAGAACGAGATGGCCTCGGACATGGACGACCTGAGCACCGCCTGCAAGGACAGCGCGTCCTGACGGCGGCGGTTCAGGCGCCCCGCTGCCCCCGGTCGTAGTCCGCCTGGGCGGCGAGGAGTTCGTCGCCGTGCCGCCCGTACCAGCCGATCAGCTCGGTGAGCGGCCCGGCCAGGCTCGTCCCCAGCGCGGTGAGGCTGTACGTCACCTGGGGCGGCGTGGTCGGGGCGACCTCGCGGTGCACCAGCCCGGTGCGGACCAGCGCCTTGAGGTTCTGGGCGAGCATCTTCTGGCTGATGCCGCCGACCCGGGTGTGCAGCTGCGCGAAGCGGTGCGGCCCGGTGATGAGCGCCGAGATGATGAGCGTCGCCCAGCGGCTGGTGGTCTGGTCCATGACCGGCCGGAGCAGGCACTTGGCGTCGAAGGTGTCATGGGCGAGCAGCCGGGCGGCCGTCGCGGTGGCGTCGTCCTGGAGCGTGGCGGCAGACGTTTCGGTCATGGGAGCAGCTTACAAAAAGGTACGTACTTCCCTCGGGTGAGTGGGTTTCCTACGGTGAGTGGTGCGGGGAACGCCCCCGCACTTCCCGTCGGAGGAGCCACGGTGAGCAGCAACAACGGACGTACGGCGATCGTCACGGGCGCGTCGAAGGGCCTGGGCGCCGCGATGGCGCGGGCGCTGGCCGGGAGCGGCGCGTCGGTCGTCGTCAACTACCGGGAGGACGCGGAAGGCGCCGAGCGCGTCGCCGCCGACATCACCGCCGGGGGCGGCCAGGCCCTCGCCGTCCAGGCGGACGTCGCCTCGGGGCCCGACGTACGGCGGCTGTTCGCGCGGGCGCGCGAGGCCTACGGGCGGCCCGTCGGCATCCTGGTCAACAACGCGGGCGTGGCGACGTTCGGCCCCCTCGCGGACGTCACCGAGGAGCAGTTCCGCCGCGAACTCGACACCAACCTGCTGGGCACCGTCCTCACCACCCAGGCCCTGGCCGCGCAGGACGACCTCGACGGCGCCTCCGTCGTCAACATCTCGACCGCCGGAACCCTCACCCTGCCGCCCTACGGCGCCCTCTACATCGCCTCCAAGGCCGCCGTGAACGCCTTCACCGTCACCACCGCCAAGGAACTGGGCCCGCGCGGCATCCGCGTCAACGCGATAGCCCCCGGCCCGACCGACACCGAGGGCGCCCGCGCCCTCGGCTTCCCCGGCTCCGCCCAGGAAACCGCCTCCATCGCCGCCACCCCCCTCGGCCGCACCGGCCTCCCCGCCGACTACGCCCCCCTCGTCACCTTCCTGACCTCCGACGACGCCCGCTGGATCACCGGCGACGTCATCCTCGCCTCGGGCGGCCTGCGCTGACCGCTCCCGCGCAGGGCAGTGAGGCCGGGGGATCGACGAGTGACGGGACTCGAACCCGCGATGCGCCGTCCCCGCCACCGGGGTCCCCGGCCGCAGAGACCGCCCCCGTGAAGTTGTTGCTCACGACGGACAGCAAGCGGCATGCTCCTTGGGGTTGCGCCGGCGCCGTATGGGACGTTCTCCCTCGGCCCGAGTGAACCGTCGGCTTCCGTGACGGTGTCCCTGAGCGACTCCACCGAGAGAGGGGCACTTCCATGCCATCAGGAAGGGGATCCGCGGCTGCGCGGCCGCAACAGCCGTCAGTCCGCCTGAAGCTCGTCCACAAGACGCTCCACGGCCGCCCGAGCGGGCGCAAGGCGCGGGTCCTGCGGGTGTGCGTACGGTCCGGCGATCTTGGCGCACGCGAACAGCATCATCACCTTGCCGTCCCGGCTGCTCAGATCGGCGGCACGCTCCTGTCGCACCCGGTCCGCGAGAGTCGGGACGCCGAGGGACTGTGCCCACAAGGCCGCTGAGTCCAAGCCCCGCGGCGCCATGCCCCAGTCCTCCCAGTCGAACAGGCAGAATCGCGGGGCCGTGACGTTGTGCCAGTTCAGGTCCGCGTGCGCGGGAGCCCAGCGCTCGACCGTCGTGTTCGGCGAACCGGGAAAGGCGGTCTGGACGAGCTCGGCGATGTGAGCTTCGGTGATCGTCACCGTGTCCGGCGTGGCGATCCTGGTTGTGCGGTGGGCAGCCAGGGCGTCCAGCGTGCCGTTCAGCCCCGCCCACCACTCGTCCGTCAGCACCGGCTCCTCGGTGAGGACGCCGCCCGGCTTCACCGGGGCGGAGGGCAGGAGATCGCTCTCGTCCGCCCGCCACATCGCGGCGTCGCCCTCGCCGCGCCACGACACCGCCGCGCGCCATGCCGGCTGGACGACGCCTTCGAGGAGCGCGGCGCTCTCGGCGCCGTTCCATCCCTGCTCGCGGATCCGGCTGACGGGGCGACGCTCGATGCGCACCCACGTGGCGCGGTCCGTCCGAGCGCCGATGGTGCGGCGCTTGCGCACCACGGTTTCCCGGTCCAGGCGGACCTGGAGAGCACGCTCGACATGGTCGAGAACGTCGTCGGCCGGTTCCCGCCGCAGGTCGACCACGGCGGCCGGGGACACGGAAAGCGCCATGGGCGTGACCGTAGCACCCTGTCCGACCCGTCGACCGGCCGTTGACAGACGGTTGACAGACGGCAGTCGGGACGGATGAATCGCATGGCGAAACGGCGCCTGCGACCGTAGCGTGCCGGGCGTGGAGACCGGGAGCGCGGCGACGCGGCTGATCGTCGTACGGGGGAATTCCGCCTCGGGGAAGTCCTCCGTGGCCGCGGGGATACGGGCGCGGCGGGGGCGCGGGCTTGCCGTGGTCGGGCAGGACAACCTGCGGCGGGTCGTGCTGCGCGAGCGCGACCGCGCCGGGGGCGCGAACGTCGGGCTCATCGGGCTCGTGGCGCGGCACGCGCTGGACGCCGGGTTCGACGTGGTCGTGGAGGGGATCTTGTACGGCCCCCACTACGGGGTGATGGTGCAGCGGCTCGTCGACGACCATCGCGGGGTCACCCGCTGCTACTACCTGGACGTGCCCTTCGAGGAGACCCTCGTCCGGCACGCGTCCAAGCCCGACCGGGAGTACCTGGCCCATGTCACCGAGGCCCACCTGCGCGAGTGGTACGTCGAGCGCGACCTGCTGCCGTCCGGTGTCGAGACCGTCGTCGGCGCCGACAGCGCGCTGAGCGCGACGGTCGACCGGATCCTCCGCGACACGGGGCTGACGGGGCCGCCCCGCGACACGGATCCGCCCGTGCGGACGGGGCCATCGGGGCAGTAGGGCTCCTGCCAACGGGCGACAGGGGGCCCGTCGGGCGCGGGGGCCGGGGCGGGGGCGACCGATCCTGGTGGCGGGACGGGGCCGCCGGTGGTGGCGGGCGGGGCCCGGCGCCCGTAGCCCGGAGGAGAACGATGAAGCTGCGCCCACCCGTCCGTACCGCGGCAGCCGCTCTGGCCCTCGCCGCGGCGGCCCTGCTCCCGTCCGCCGTCACTGCCGCCGCGGTGACGCCCGCCCCGTGGCCGGGGGGTGCCGGCGGCGCCGTCTTCGTGCAGACCGACGCCCCCGACGCCAACGCGGTGGTCGCCTACCGGCGGGCCCCGGACGGTTCGCTCCACCGGCGGGGCATCTTCGCCACCGGCGGCAGGGGCGGCGTGCTCGGCGGCTCGGTCGTCGATCACCTCGCCTCGCAGGGGTCGCTCGCCTACGACCGTGTCCACCGGCTGCTGTTCGCGGTGAACGCCGGAAGCGACACCGTCACCGTCTTCTCGGTGCACGGTGAGTGGCTGGAGCGGGAGCAGGTCGTGCCGTCCGGCGGGGACTTCCCCGTCAGTGTCACCGTCCGCCGGGACACGGTCTACGTGCTCAACGCCCGTGACGGCGGTTCCGTCCAGGGCTACCGGATCACCGGCGGCGGGACGCTGGAGCCCGTCGTGGGCGGGCACCGGGAACTCGGGCTCGACACCGCGGCCGCGCCGGAGTTCACGCACACCCCCGGGCAGGTGGCGTTCACCCCGGACGGCTCCCGGCTGGTCGTCACGACGAAGGCGGGCGGGAGCAGCATCGAGGTCTTCCGGGTACGCGGCTCGGGGGCCCTCGTCGGCGGGCCCGCCGTCACCGGGACGGACGGGGCGGTGCCGTTCGGCTTCACCTTCGACGAGCGGGGGTTGCTGGTCGTCACGGACGCCGGCAGCAACTCCGTACTGACCTTCGCGATCCGCCACGACGGACACGCCGTCCCGCTCGGCGGTGCGCGGACCGGCCAGATGGCCACCTGCTGGATCGTCCGCGCGGGCGACCGTTTCTACGCCTCCAACGCGGGCAGCGGCACCCTCTCCGGTTTCCGCCGCACCGGCCTGGCCGGCCTCGCACCGCTCGGCACCACCGCGACCGGCGCGGGCACCACCGACTCGGCCGTCACGCCCGACGAGCGCTTCCTCTACGTCCAGACGGGCGCCAGCGGCGGGGTCGACGCTTTCCGGGTCGGGCGGGACGGCAGCCTCGCCCCGCTGGGTTCGGTGACCGTGCCCGACGCGGTCGGCGGCGAGGGCATCGTGGCCCTCTGACACCGAGGCCCGGACTACCGCACCGCGTGCCCCGCCCCCCGGTCCAGCAGGGCCAGGTCCTCCCGGGAGGGGAGGGATTCCCAGTCGCCGCGGCCGCCGACGCAGAAGGCGCCGGAGGTCGTGGCGCGGGCGAGACGGTCCTTCGGGGGGAAGGCGTCGAGGGCGGCGGAGAGGTAGCCGGAGACGAAGGCGTCGCCCGCGCCGATGCTGTCCACCACCGTGACGGGGTGGGCGGGGCGGAAGTGGCTGCCCTCGGGGGTGTGGGCGTGGGCGCCGTCCGCGCCCGCCGTCACCACGACCTCGGCGACACCGCGGGCGAGGAGGTCGGGCACCGGGTCCTCCGCCGGGGTGAGGAGGGGGAGTTCGTCCTCGGACGCGAAGACGGTGTGGACGAACGGGAGCAGCTCGCGCAGCACCGGGGCGGCCTCCGCACGGGACCACAGGCGGGCGCGGTGGTTGACGTCGAAGGTCACGCGGACGCCCGCCGCGTGGGCGGCCCGCGCCGCGGCGAGGGTGGCCGCGCGGGCGGTACGGGACAGGGCGGGGGTGATCCCGGTGAGGTGCAGCAGCGCGGGGGAGGCGGCGGCGAGCGCGGCCTCGCACTCGGCCGGGGTGAGGGCCGAACCGGCCGACCCGGCGCGGTGGTAGCTGACCCGGGTGATGTCGTGGGCGGGGCTGTCGAACGCGATGAAGCCGGTGAAGCGGTCCGGGTCGGTGCGGACGAAGCGCGTGCCCACGCTCTCCGCGCGCAGCGTTCTGCGGACGAGGGCGCCGGGCTCGTCGGCGCCCACCACCCCGGCCCACGCGACGTCGTGGCCGAGGCGCGCCAGGCCGATCGCCACGTTGCTCTCCGATCCCGCGACCGACAGCTGCGCCGCACCGCCGAGCCGCAGCGGGCCGGGGGTGCGGAGCGCGGCCATCGTCTCGCCGATCGTGAGGACGTCGGTCATGGGGGCTGCTCCTGCCGAAGGCGGTGGGGAGGGGACGTTACGGGGTGGGCCGGTCGTGCGACACCGGCGCGTGGCGGTCGCCAAGTGCCGGTACGGAAACGGGTGCGGGTACGGGTACGGGCACGGGTGCGGGTGCGGGCACGCGCTCGTGCTCGCGCCCCGGCGGGGCCACCGCCGCCAGCAACTCCGCCGCCCGCGCGGCCAGCGCGCCGAGCGAACCCCCCGTACCCGCGTCGCCCAGCAGCGGCGAGCCGACGCCCACCGCGAGCGCGCCCGCCGCCAGGTACGCCGCCGCGCTCCCTGCGCCGATGCCGCCCACCGCGACGAGCGGCGCGTCCGGCAGGGGGGCGCGCAGGGCCCGCAGGTAGCCGGGGCCGTGGACGTCGGCGGGGAAGACCTTGACCGCGGTCGCGCCGAGGTCGAGCGCGCCGGCGACCTCCGTGGGGGTGAGCGCCCCGCACAGCAGCGGCACCCCGAGTGCGACGCTGCGCCGGGCGCCGGGGGTGAGCGCCGGGGTGACGACGAAGTCCGCGCCCGCCTCGGCGGCGGCTTCCGCGTCCGCGGCCGTACGCACGGTCCCGGCTCCCACCAGCACCGGGGCGGGGAACTCCGCGCGGGCCCGCGCGACCGCCACGAGCGCGCCCGGCGTCGTCAGCGAGACCTCAAGTGCGGTGACCCCGGCGCCGATCAGCGTGCGGACGCAGGCGAGCGCGTGCTCGGGGCCGTCGGCGCGGACGATGGCGAGCAGCCTGCGCCGGGTCAGTTCTTCCAGCACGTTCACGGAAATCCTCCGTGGTGAGGGGCGGGGGCGCCGGGCCGGAGGGTCCGGGGAGCCGCGCGAGGGGCATCCGCTAGTGTGGATGGTGCTTGCAGAATGCGCAAATGGCATTCCATGATGCGAATGACTGATCCTGCGGCCTGGAGTCCGAGCCTGGAGCCCCGGACCCGAACTCCCCGCCCGAGACAGCCGACCGGCCCGAGAAGCCCGACCAGTCCGACCAACCCGAGCAGCCCGACCAACCGAGAAGAGAGCGCGCGCGTGCGGATCACCCAGGTGACGACCTACGTCATCAAGCAGTCGGCCGAGTCGGCCTACCTCGGCAAGCTCGACGACGGCACCGCCCCCCGCCCCGAGGACGGCTACTTCGTCCGTCCCCCCTGGCGCAGCCTCTACTCCGCCCGCATGGAGACCCTGCTCGTCCGCGTCGTCACCGACGACGGTGCGGAGGGCTGGGGCGAGGCCCTGGCGCCGGTCGGGCCCGAGGTGGTCGCGGCCATCGTCGACCGCATGCTCGGCCCCTGGCTGCTGGGCCGCGACCCGCGTGCCGTACGCCCACTGTGGGACGGCATGCGCGACCTCATGCGCGAACGCGGCCACCTGGTGGGGCATCAGGCCGACGCACTCGCCGCCCTCGACACCGCGCTGTGGGACCTGGCCGGGCGGATCGCGGGCCTGCCCGTCGCCCAACTGCTCGGCGGCGCGTACCGCACGCACATCCCGGTGTACGTCTCCGGCCTGCCCGAGCCGACCGACGAGGGCCGCGCGCGGCTCGCCGCCGAGTGGGCCGCCAAGGGCGCGACGATGGTCAAGCTCGCGGCCGGTAAGGGCGTGGCGGCGGACCTCGCGACGTACGACGCGGTGGCCGCGGCCGCGCCCGGCGTGCGGATCGCGCTGGACGCGCACTGGGCGTACGGGCTGGCCGAGGCGCTGGAGCTGGGGCGCGAACTCGACCGCCGCCGGGCGCTGTTCTTCGAGGCGCCGCTCGCCCCCGAGGACACCGAGGGGCACCGCGACCTGGCCTCGCGCATCACCACGCCGGTCGCGGCGGGCGAGGCCATGCGCAACCGCTACGAGTTCCGTGACTGGCTGGCCCGCCGCGCCCTGGGCCTGGCGCAGCCGGACGTCGCCCGTACCGGCGTCACCGAGGCCATGACGATCGCGGCGCTCGCCGACGCCCACCACGTGCCGGTGGCCTGCCACCACTCGGTGGGGCTCGGCGTGGCGATGGCGGCGGGCCTGCACGTGTCGGCGGCGGTCCGGGACAGCCCCTTCTTCGAGTTCCAGCCCACGACCGTGCCCGTCGCCCAGCGCGTCCTGCGTACGCCGCTGGCCGCCGGGCCGGACGGCTTCACGCTGCCCGAGGGTCCGGGCCTGGGCATCGAGATCGACCGCGACACCGTAGAAGCCCTCGCCGCCCTCGCCAAGGAGAGCTGATGTCCCGCAACACCGCACCCACCGGCCTGATCCCCATCCTCGCCACGCCCTTCACTGACGACGGCCGCCTCGACGTCCCGTCGCTGCGCTCCCTGGTGGAATTCCAGCTCGGCTGCGGCGTGGACGGCGTCGCCGTCTTCGGCATGGCCAGCGAGGGCTTCGCGCTGACGGCCGACGAGCGCGCCGCGATCCTGCGCGCGGTGCGGGACGTCGCGGGCGCGGACCTCCCCGTCGTCGCGGGTGTCAACGGCACCAGCACCGTGCTGGCCGTCGAGCAGGCCCGGCAGGCGGCAGCGGGCGGCGCCGACCAGCTCATGGTGCTGCCGCCGTTCCTGGCCAAGCCGAACCGGCAGCAGACGATCGACTTCTACGCCGAGGTCGCGGCGTGCAGCGAGGCGACCGTCATGATCCAGGACGCGCCCGGCGCGACCGGCGTCGCCATCGACCCGGCGGCGGTCGCGACGCTCGCGGCGCAGGCCCCCGGCATCACGTCCGTCAAGGTGGAGGCGCCGCCGACCCCGCTGAAGGTCGCGGCGGTGACCGCCGCCGTCCCCGCCTCCTTCGCGGTGCTCGGCGGGCAGAACGCGGTGGCCGTCGTCGAGGAGTACGACAACGGGGCGGTCGGCACGATGCCCGCGTGCGAGTTCGCCGACCTGCTGCGGGGCGTGCTGGACGACCTCGCGGCGGGGCGCCGGGCGCAGGCCAGGGAGGCGTTCGGGCGGCTGCTGCCGCTCGTCCAGATCGGCATGCGGCCGGGGCAGGCGTGGGCGGTGCACAAGGAGGTGCTGCGCAGGCGCGGTGTCATCGCGTCCGGCGCCGTACGGCTGCCCGCGCAGGAGCTGGACCCGCTGACGGCGAAGGCGCTGGACGAGATCCTCACCGAGCTGCCGCTCGGCGCGAAGGTCCCGGCATGAGCCGCGCCGTCCTGCTCATCGGCAGCACCTCGCCGATCGGCCACGCGATCACCGAGGCCTTCGCCGACGCGGGCGACCGCGTCATGGGCGTCTCCGCGGGCGGCGCCGCCCACCCCGCCCTGACCGCCGACCTCGCGCTCGACGCGAGTACGGCGGGGGGCGCGGACGAGGCCGTCGCCCGTACGGTGGAGCGGCTCGGCGGCATCGACGTCCTGGTCCTCGCGGCCGCCGTCATGGCCCCCGCCCCGGCCCACCGGGCGACCCCCGACGACTGGCACCGCGCGATCACCAACACCCTGCACACCGCCTTCTTCCCGGCCCGCGCCGCCCTCCCGGTGCTGCCCCGCGGCGGCAGCATCGTGGCCGTCAGCTCCGTCAACGCCACCCTCGCGGCCCCGTGGCTGCCCGGCTACTCCGCGGCCAAGTCCGGCGTGGAGGGCCTGATCCGGCAGCTCGCCCTCGACTACGGCCCGCGCGGCATCCGGGCCAACGCCGTCGCCCCCGGCATGATCGGCAACGCCGACCTCCCGCAGGTCACCGAGGGCTACCCCCTCGGCCGCGTCGGCACCCCCGCCGACGTCGCCGGAGCCGTCCTCTTCCTCGCCTCGGCCCCCTTCGTCACCGGCACCGTCCTCCCCGTCGACGGCGGCCTGTCCATCGCCTCCCCCGCCGCCTTCCTCCGCCCCGACCTGCGCGCGAGGCTCTACGACGACGAGCCGGATCCGGGGGCGGCATCAACTACGCTGGCATGACCCGCACCCCGCGTCCGTGACCCGGGTTCGAGGCCCCTGACCGCACCGGTGAGGTGCCCGGAGGAAGCCGTGACCGCCGACCTGCCCGACTGGATGATCCCGCCCAGGCCCAGCGGCTGGGAGGCGGACGACCTCGACCACCTCCCGCAGGCGCCGCGGCACACCGAACTCATCGACGGAGCACTGATCTTCATGATGTCGCCGCAGCGCTCCTGGCGCTCCCGGCTCGTGGAGAACCTGACCTTCGCCCTGCGCCAGGGGGCTCCCGCCGGGTTCGAGGCCGAGCGGGAGATGACCGTCCGGCTCGACAGGAAGAGCCGTCCCGAGCCGGACATCCTGGTGGCCGCCGCGCCGTACGATCCCGACCGGACCTGGTACGCGCCGCAGGACGTGGCTCTGGTCGTCGAGGTCGTGTCGGAGGAGTCGGCGGACCGGGACAGGTCGCTCAAGCCCTTCAAGTACGCGCAGGCCAGGATTCCGCACTTCTGGCGCATCGAGGACGAGGGCGGGCTGCCGGTCGTCCACACCTACGAACTCGACGTCATGACCGGCGCCTACGTGGCCACCGGTATCCACCGCGAGCGGCTGAAGCTCGCGGTCCCGTTCACGGTCGACATCGACCTCGGCGGCCTCGTGCCCTGACGGCGCCGGGGTCGGTCATCTCCGTGGCTGGGCCATCACCGGGACGGTGTAGCCGAGGGAGGCGGAGAGTTCGTCGGCGGCCTCGATCACCGTGAGGGCCAGCTCCTGCTCGCGGGTGGGGAGGTCGAGGTCGGAGAGGGGGCCGCTCAGGGAGAGGGCGGCGACCACCGTGCCGCCGCGGGCGCGGAGGGGGGCGGCGACGCACGCGCGGCCGAAGGCGAGTTCCTCGACCTCGGTGGCGTAGCCGCGGCTGCGGATCTCGGCGAGGGCCGGTTCCATGGCGGCGGGGGTGCTGAGGGTGTGCGGGGTGTAGGCGTGGCCGAGGCCCGCGGAGAAGTAGGCGTAGAGGTATTCGGCGGGCTGGGCGGCGAGGACGGCCTTGCCCATGCCGGTGGCGTGCAGCGGGGCGGCGCGGCCGGCCATGGTGAAGGACTTGGCGGAGCGCGGGCCCTCGAAGTTGCAGAGGTAGAACAGCCGGTCGTCGCGGAATTCGGCGAGGTTGACGCCGAGGCCGGTCGCGTGGGCGAGGCTCTGGGCGACGGGGCGGGCGGCGCGGAAGAGGGGGGAGCTGTTGAGCGCCACCGAGCCGAGGGTGACGGCCGCCGGGCCGAGGCGGTAGAGGCCGGTGCGGGCGTCGGGGACGACGAAGCCGAGGCGGTCGAGCGTCGACATCATCCGGGAGACGGTGGACTGCCCGAGGCCCGTGTGCGCGCACAGTTCGCTGACGCGCAGCTCGCTGTGCTCGTCGGTGAAGCACGTGAGCAGCGACAGGGCGCGCTCGACGGCCTGCGTGCCCGCGCCGGATTCGGCTGCCATGCTTCTCCCGTCCGGCCCGGGGGCCGCCCTATCCGTCATCCAGGATGTGCAAGGCTCTTGCACATCCTGGTAGACGGTAGCGCATCCCGGGGGCCGGCTCAGCCGACCGCCCCCAGCAGCTCCTCCGGAACGAAGCCCTCCGCCGCGAGCCGCCGCCACAGCTCGGCCGGGACCGGGCGGCGCAGCGCCTCCGCGTTCGCCGTCACCTCCTGCGCCGACCGGCAGCCGAGCACCACGGACGTGACGGCCGGGTGCAGGAACGGGAACTGCGCCGCCGCCGCCGTGAGCGGCACCTCGTACTGCGCGCACAGCTCCTGGCAGCGCCGGGCCCGCGCCAGCTCCCCCGCCGGGACGGGGCGGTAGTGGAACATCGCGCCGTCCGACGGGTCGGCCAGCAGCCCGGTGTTGAAGACCCCGCCCACCACCACGGCCGTGCCGCGCTCCGCGCACAGCGGCAGCAGCGTCGCCATCGCGTCGTGGTCCAGCAGCGAGAAGCGGCCCGCGATCAGCACGACATCCACCTCGTACGCCGCTACGTACGCGGCCAGCGGCGCGCTGTGGTTCATGCCGAAGCCGATCGCCTTGACCAGGCCCTCGTCCCGCAGCCGCCGCACCGCGTCGTAGGCCGTGGCCCGCACCTCCTCGGCGTACTCGTCGGCGTCGTGCAGGTAGAGGATGTCGACGGACGAGCGGCCGAGCCGCTCCAGGCTGGATTCCAGCGACGCGCGGATGCCGCGCTCGGTCCAGTCGGTGACGACGTCGGTGCCGGAGCCGTCCGCCCGGGGGCGCAGCAGCCACCCGGTCTTCGTCGAGATCACCGCGTCGGCCACCCCGGCGGGTTCCAGCAGGCGGCCGAGCCGCTCCTCGGCCTGGCCGTGGCCGTAGCGCGGCGCGGTGTCGAAGTAGCGGACGCCCTCGCGGGCCGCGGCCCGCAGCGTCGCAGCCGCGTCCTGCTCGGTGACCTCGGTGAAGAGCCCGCCGAGCGGCGCGGTGCCGAGCCCCACCGGGGGCAGGTCGAAGGACAGCCGGGACGGGGTCCGGCCGTGCAGGGCGAGGGTCATCGGGCGGCCTCCCAGGGGGTGGTGCGGGCGGGTTCGGCGCCGCGCAGCGTCATCGTCAGGGTCAGCCGCACGCGCGTGCCGCCGGGCAGGGCGACCGTGCACCAGCGGCCCTCGACCGGCCGCGGGGCGCCGTCGTCGGCGCTGACGGTGTGCAGGACGTGCTCGGCGAACGAGCCCGCCTGGACGACGACCGTGCGCGGTTCGCCGCCGAGGTTCACCAGCTCCACCACCGTGTGCTCGGGGCGGATGTCGCTGACCAGCGCCGCGACGTCCGCGGGCAGTCCGGGCCGCCGCGCCTCGGCGTCGTGGTAGCGGACGTGCAGCTGCGCCAGGCCGCCGTTGTAGAGGACCTGCGGGGAGCCGGTGGTGAGCTGGAGCAGCGCCTCGGTGACGACCGGGTTGAGGTTCTGCCAGTGGTGGATGCCGAGCGCGTCGGGGCCGGTGGCCGGGTCGGTGTCGTCGGCCTCGATCGCCGCGAGGCGCTCGGCGCAGACGTCCAGCGCGCTGGTGAGCATGCGCTCGGGGAAACCGTCGTTGCGGCCGTGCAGGAACTCGTGCCAGGGCTCCTCGTGGCCGCACTCGTCCTTGGTGCGCTGGGTGTGCACGTCCGTCCAGTCCCAGCGCGATCCCGCGCGCAGCCGCTCGACGCGCTCGGCGTCGGCCGCCTCCCGGCTGAAGTGCCACAGGGACAGGGGCAGTTGCGTCGGCATGACGGTGAAGTCGAACCAGCCGGAGTCGTTGTGCCGCTGCGGCACCATGAGCGTGCGCTGCCCCGGGATCGTGGCCAGGTGCGGGCGCCACCGCTTGCCGAGGGTGCCCATCTCGTCGGCGGTGCGCTGCTCGGCGTGCGCGAGGACGGCGTCCAGCGGGTTGCGGGCCAGGTCCAGGAAGCCCCGGTCGCCGGTCACCAGGCTCGCGTTGACGGCGCCGACGAGCGCGGCCGACGCCACCGACGACAGCCCGTGCGGCCAGGACCAGCCGTAGTGGCCGCCGTACCAGCGCCCCTCCAGGTACTCGCCGACCCCGCCGCCGAGCCCGGCGTTGTCGGGCAGCACCTCGCGGCCCGCGAGCCGCTCCTGCCAGGCGCCGGTGTACTCCGCGACCCAGTCGGCGTACCGCTGCTCGCCGCCCAGCAGCCACGCGTTGGTGGCCAGCGTGGTGGAGGCGAGGTTGACCAGGGTGTCGCCGCGGCCCATCCGCTGCCACATGACCTGGCCGTAGGCCCGTGCCTTCGCCGGGTCGGCGGCCAGCTCGTCGAAGGAGCTGACGCCGGTGCCCCAGTCGAGCGGGAGGCCGTAGGGGCGCAGGGCCAGGCTCCACGGGAAGTACGTGTCGTGGTCGCTGAAGCCGGGGCGGGGGCCGCCCGAGCCGTTGTGGGGGGCGGTGAGGACGCGGTGCGCGGGGTCGTAGTTGGGGCCGCCGGGCAGGTAGACGTCGGCGAAGCGGGCGGCGAGCCGCCGTAGTTCGGGGTCGCCGGGGTCGGCCAGGCACAGGCCGTAGAAGAGCAGCATGCCCTCGCCCTGGTGGAACCAGTCGTAGCCGCGCTCCAGGCCGTCCACGACCAGGTCCATCTCGGTGAGCTGGGCGGTCACCCCGCGCCAGTGGCGGCGGGCGGCGGCGAGCAGGTCGGTGCTGCCGCCGAGCAGGTAGAGGGTGGGCCAGTTGAAGAACGGTTCGTAGAAGTCGTCCACGCCGTCGCGGTCGTCCAGGCCCTGGCCGAGGGAGTCGCGGAAGACCAGGCGGCCGTCGCCCTCGGTGTAGCGGTCGGCGAAGGTCCGCCAGGCCGCGTCCTGGCGGGCGAACAGCTCGCGCTCCAGCGCGGCCCACCGCGGCGCCTCGGTGAAGCGGCGGGTGGCGGTCAGCGCCGCCGCGGGTCTGTCGTCGATTCGTTCCACCCCGAGCATCGGGAACACACCCGACCCTTCTTCATCGCCCATTGATAATCGATTGCTAGCCTTCAGTGCGCCGACAGCCGTGTCAAGAGCCGCCCGCACCCCGGAAAGCGCGCGGGGCGGCCGGGAGAAGGGGAGTCCGCCGTGATCGACTGCCATGCCCACCTGTGGGATCCGCGTACGGGTTTCCCCTGGATACGGCCGGACTCCCCGCACCACCGCGCCTTCACCGCCGACGACCTCGCGGCCGCGGGCGAGGGCACGGGCGTGACCGGCACCGTCCTGGTCGAGGCCTCCCGGGGCGACGCGGGAGAGACCGCGGCCCTGCGTGAGCTGCGGCGGCAAAGACCCGATGTCGTCGCCGGATACGTCGGCAACCTCCACGTCCACGGCGACGCGGGCCCCGGCCCCTTCGCCGCGCTGCTGGAGGCCTTCGGCGACACCGCGCCCAACGGCATGCGGCTGGGCGGCGCGACCTGGGCGGACACCCCCGAGGCGGCCCGCGCGCTGATCCCCGTCCTCGCGCGGACCGGCACCGCGCTCGAACTCAACCTGTACCGTGGCGCCCTGCGGGCCGCGGCCGACACCGCCGCCCGCCACCCCGGTCTCACCGTCGTCGTCGACCACCTCGGCAACCCGCCGAACCTCGGGGAAAACCTCGGGAACTGGCGCGCCGACATGGAATCTGCCGCCACACTGCCGAACGTGAACATGAAAATCTCCGGTCTGCTCACCCAGCAGCACGGCGTCCCGGACGACCGGGTCGCGGCGCTGGTGCGGGAGGTGCTGGACGCCTTCGGGCCGGACCGCTGCCTGCTCGGCTCGGACTGGCCGATCTGCCTGCCGCGCGGCTCCCGCGCCCGTTCGCTTACGGTCGCGGCCCGCGGGGCCGACCACCTCCCGGCGGTGCAGCGGCGGCAGGTCACGTCCGGGACGGCCGTGCGCGTCTACCGGTTGCGGGGCCGCTGAGCGGGCCGGCGATGTCCGAAAGGAGTCGGTCAGCTATCGATAGACGATAAAAGTGCGTACCATGGAGCGGAACCACCCCACACAGCAGGATTGGGAGTCATGGCAACCAACCCGTCGGCCGAGTTCGTCTCCACGCTGGCCACCAACAAGGACCGGTTCCGCAAGACCCTGATCTCGGACCAGGTCTACGGGCTCCTCCGGCAATCGATCGTCGACGGTGAGCTCGGTCCCAACGACCGGGTGGTCGAGTCGGAGATCGCCCGCCGACTGGGCGTCAGCCAGGCCCCCGTGCGCGAAGCGGTCAAGCAGCTCGCCCGTGAGGGCCTGCTCATGCACATCCCGCGGCGCGGCCACTTCGTCGTCGAGATCTCCTCCCAGGACGCCGAGTACGCCCGCCAGGTCCGCGAACCGCTGGAGCGGCTCGCCGCCCGGCTCGCCACCGAGCACATCACCGAGGAGCAGCTGGAGATGCTCGACCACCTGGTCGCGCACATGCACGACGCCGTCGCCACCAACGACGTCAGCCGCTTCCGGGACGCCGACATCGAATTCCACACGCTCATCAGCCAGAGCGCCGGCAACCCGTTCCTGGAGCGCATGTGGGAGGTCATCGAGCCCTCCCTGCGCACCCTGCGGGCCATCTCCGACCCGCTCTTCCAGGGCGACTGGCACGCCATGGCCGACGAGCACGGCCGCCTGGTGAGCCTGCTGCGCTCCGGTGACGCCGAGCAGGCCGCCGACGCCTTCGCCGACCACGCCGCGGGCCGCGGCCCGGTGCCCGACGCCCGCGCGGCGAAGAACAAGCGCGGCTGACGCGGGCGCCGCACGCACCGTGTACCCGGGCCGGAGATCCGGCCCGGGTACACGCGGTTCAGCCCCCATGGATCACCGGCGGGCGCCGGCCGTCCACTGCGGCGCCCCGTACTGGTAGGCGCCCAGGCTCGGCACCGTGTCCGTCGAGCCGTCGTTGACGCCCGCGAGCGGGATCGCCGCGTTGCGGGCGGGCGAGGCGGCGGTGAGCCGGTAGTCGTGGTGGGCGGCGTCCACGAACAGCGGATCCGCAGCCGGGTCCAGGTTGTTCGACATCACCAGGCCGCCGTCGGTGGCCCCGTCCGCGCCCACGATCTGGCCGATGTTGTTGTAGATCTTCGTGCCCGTCGACTGGTCGGCGCCCTTGACGTAGAAGAGCGTCAGCCCGCCGGTGTTGTTGTAGACACCGTTGTTGTGCGAGCCCGTCCCCAGGCCGTTGAGCATGACCGTGCCCTGGAGGTTGTTCCAGCCCACGTTGTTCGCGATGACCAGGTTGCTCTGCCCGTTGTCGGCGTAGACACCCGCCACCGCGAAGGGCGTGACCCCCGGTGTCGGCGTGCCGTCGTGCAGCAGGTTGTGGTCGACGGAGGAGCCCATCATGTCCGCGCTGCAGCAGGTGTAGATGCCCGCGGTGTCCAGGCTCAGGCGCGCGTACTGCGAGATGTCGTTGTACGCGATCTTGTCCGGGCCCGCCGTCAGGCCCGTGGTCGTCCCCCACTGGAGGTTGATGCCGCTGCGGCCGACGCGGTAGATCGTGTTGTTCATGACCGTCTGGGAGTTGCCCATGACGGCGATGCCCGCCGCGTACGTGCCCAGGTAATCCACATCGTGGATGATGTTGTCGGTGGCCGTGTTGTTCTGCCCGGCCAGCGCGATGCCGTTGCCCGCGCTCAGCGACAGGTCGCTGTTGACAACGGTGTTGTACGTCCCGTTGACCACGATGCCGGTGTCGGAGACCCCGCGCGTCACGCTGGAGCCGCAGTCGGTGGCGCCGCGCGTGATGTCGCTGTAGTGCGACAGGTAGGTGCCGGTGAGCGTGTCCAGGGTGTTGTGGGTGCTGGACGAGCCCATGGTGATCGTCGAGGCGAAGAGGTCGAGCCCGACGACCGAGGTCCAGGAGGTGTTCGTCAGGTCGAACGCCAGCTGCCGCTGCTTGGCCTCGACCGTGTGCTGCGCCGGGCTGTCGGTGCTGTAGACGTACAGCTTGTGCGCGGCCGGGTCGTAGAACCACTCACCGGGGTTGGCGAGTTCGCCGATCTTGCCGGACAGGGCGTAGCGGGTGTCGGTGGGCACGACCTTGTGCACACACGGCGGGGCCACCGCCAGCGTCACCGAGCCGGGCGCCGAGGAGGCGACGGTCGTCGTGGCCGACACGTACCAGTAGCCGGTCAGCGCGCGGGCGCCGTCCCAGTAGCCCGCGGGCCGGGTCAGCGAGGCGTCGGCGATCACCGCGTCGGCGCTGCCCGCACCGGCGTGCTCGATCGCCGGGTTCAGCAGGTCCAGGCCCGGGTAGGGCCACTGCGCCTCGATGTCCATGGCCTTGTCGGTGAAGACCTGCACCGTGCCCGGGTCGCTGCCCAGGTCCACGCTGGTGCTCCACACATGGCCGGCGGCCACCGCGTCGCTGAAGAGCGAGTCCAGCGCGTACGGGTCGCTCGCGCCGATCGCCGTCACGTCCGCGCCCGTCACCTGCGACCAGCCCGTGACGGGCGAGGTCCCGCTGACCGTCACCTGCGCCCCGGGGGCCGCCCGGTAGGTGATGGGCAGGCCCGAGCTGCCCGAGTGGGCCGGGACGACCGTCTCGGGGTAGGTGCCCGACATGATCTCGCAGGTGTCGCCCGCGACCATGACGTCCGCGCACTTCTGTATGTGCTGGAAGGGCTTGCCGGTGCTGAGACCGTCGAAGGTGTCCTCGCCGGTGGGCGACACGTAGTACGTCGTCGCGCCCTCCGCCTGGCGCCCGTGCTTCTTGCCGCACGCGGCGCTCGCGGGCGCGGCTGCGACAAGGGACAGGACCGCGACCGCGGCGGTGGCCGCGGTCAGCAGCCCCCTCGGCCTGCGCACCTGCGGTCTGTTCGACATGCGGGGCATTTTCACGTTCCCTCTTTCCTGACCAGGGGAAATGAGAACCGCCGGCGCGGGGTCATCCCTTGACCGCGCCGACGGTGAGACCGCTGATGATGTGGCGCTGCATGTAGATGAAGAAGATGACGACCGGCGCCACGGCCAGCAGCAGGTTCGGGAAGACCTTCGTGAGGTCGGTGGAGTACTGGCTGATGCCGGCGTAGATCGCCGTCGTCACCGTGTAGTGCCCGGAGGACGGGCTGAGCAGGATCTGCGGGCTGATGAAGTCGTTCCAGATGCCGATCGAGTTGAGGATCAGCACGGTCACGACCGCGGGGCGCATCAGCGGGAAGATGATCGTCCAGAACGTGCGGTAGCGGCCCGCTCCGTCGATGGTCGCCGCGTGGTCGATGTCGACCGGGATCGTGCGGATGAAGCCGACGAACAGGAAGATGCTCACCGGCAGGGTCGAGGCCACGTCGTGCGCGACCAGGCCGGTCACGGTGTTCGCGAGCCCGAGGTCGCGCAGCACGTAGATCACCGGGATGATCACCGCCGCGCCGGGGATGAACGTGCCCGCGAGGAAGTACAGCATCACCAGCTGGTTGCGCCGCTTCATGCCGCGCGCGATCACGTACGCCGCCGGTCCCGCGAAGGCGATGCACAGCACGTCCACGGCCACGACGAGGAAGAACGTGAAGCCGTAGCCGCCGATGACGTTGTACTGCGGGCTGTGGATCGCCGCCGACAGGTGCGCGAACGTCAGCCGGCCGGGCACCAGCGAGAACGGGTTGTTCGAGATGTCCTCCTGCGACTTGAAGCTGTTGACCAGCAGCAGGTACATCGGTACGACCATCACCACGAACAGCACGCCGAGCAGCAGCCAGCGCACCGGCCCGCCCGACTCGCGCCGCTTCCCGGGCGCGGGGCCGCCGCTCCCGGCGGCCGGTTTCCTGGTCTTCTTCTGCGGCTCCGCCGCGAGTACGGCCATCACCGCCTCCTAACTCGTCGCTGCTTGGTCCTGGCGGTTGCGCAGTGCGGTCACCGCGAGTGCCAGGACGGCGGACACGACCATCAGGAACACCGCCTGCGCGGTGGCGTAGCCGACCTTGGTGCCCTCGAAGGAGCGGGCCAGGATGAGGTACGAGAAGGTCTGCGTGGATCCGGCGGGACCGCCGCCGGTGAGGCTCACGATGATGTCGTAGGCGCGGATCAGCCCGACGAGGTTCAGCACCGTCGCGATGGTCACCACCGGCGCGATCATCGGGATGACGACCTTGAGGTTGGTCTGCCGCCTGCTGGCGCCGTCGATCGCGGCGGCCTCCAGCAGTTCGGCGGGCACCGTCTGCAGCGCGGCGACGAACAGCACCACGTTGAAGCCGAACCCGGCCCACACGATGACGGCGATCAGCGAGTAGAGCGCCATGTTCTCGTCGAAGAGGAAGCCGATCGGCTCGACGCCGAACTTCGCGAGGGTGTTGTTGATCGCGCCGTTGGTGCCGAGGATCGCCGCCCACAGGTAGCCGAGCACCAGCGCGCTGATGACGTGCGGGAAGTAGGCGACGGCCCGGAAGAAGGAGTTGCCGCGCGAACGCCCCTTGAGGATCAGCGCATACACCAGGCCGAGCCCGACCTCGAAGACCGTGCCGAGGACGGCGATGAGGGCCGTCACGTACCACGAGTCGGTCGAGCTGGGGTCGTCGAACAGGTGCCGGTAGTTGTCCAGGCCGATGAAGTGGACCGACGAGAAGCCGTTCCAGTCCGTGAGGCTCAGGTAGACGGCGACGCCGACGGGGACGACGGTCAGCACCGTGTACAGGATCAGGGCCGGGCCCATCATGGCCAGCGAGACCGCGGCCTCGCGGATCCGGATCGCCCGCCGGCTCGGCGCGGGCCGGGCCGCCGGGCCGGGGGCCGCGCCGGAGCGCGGCCCCTGCTGTGTCAGCTCTGCGAGTTCCACCACTTGTCCAATCCGGACGCCGCGCTCTTGGCGGACGTGCCCGAGTACAGCGACTGGACCGTCGTGTTGAGCTGGTCGCTGTAGCCGGCGATCGGCTGCCGCGGACCGGCCTTGACGATCACCGAGGGGGCCTTGTCGAGGATCTGCTGGACCTGCGTGCCCAGGCTCGACATCGGGTAGCTGAAGCCCTGCCGCAGGTTGCCGTCGGCGGCGAGCTGGCTCTTGACCGCCTCGGGGTCGGTGACCAGCCACTTCACGAAGTCGATGGCCGCGGCCTTGTGCTTGGAGCGGTTGACGACGACGTACGGGTCGGCGATGTTGCCGAACTGGCCGGACGGGTAGGCGCCGTCGGTCGGCATCGAGAAGACGCCGATGCCGTCGCTCTTCTTGGCCTGGTCGGCGGAGGGCACGAAGAAGGAACCCATGATGTACATCGCCGACTTGCCGTTGAGGAAGTCCGTCTGGCCGTCCGCGTACGTCAGGCCGAGCGCGCTCTTCTTCAGGTAGCCCTTGTCGATCCAGTCCTTGTAGTGCTGCAGGTAGGCCGCGTAGCCGCTGTCGGCGAAGGAGACCTTGCCGTCCTTGCGCTTGACCGTCCAGTCCGGGTCGGCGGTCATCACGCCGGCGTCGGCCATCATCGAGAACTGACCGCCGGTCACCCACTGGCCGGCCGTCTGGAGCGGGGTGTAGCCCGCGTCCTTGAGCTTGCCCATGGCGTCGGTGAACTGCGCCATCGTCGTGATGGTCGAGGCGTCGAGCCCGGCCTTGGTGAAGGCGGCCTTGTCGTAGAAGACGAGCGACTGGATCTGCTCGCCGACACCCACCAGATAGCGCTTGCCGTCGATCGCGTACTGGTCGGCGAGCGGCGTCTTGGCCGTCCACGCCTGGTCGGTGAGGTCGGTGAAGAGGTCCACGGTGTCCGCGGTGGGGGTGATCTGCTGCGCGACGTCCGGCGGGTCGCCCGCGGCCAGGTCCTGGGTGAGCTTGGCGTTCGCGGAGATCGTGCCGGTCAGCTCCAGCTTGACCGTCGTACCCGGGTGGGCCTTCTCGTACCGGTCGAAGAGGGTGTTCCAGTACTGCTCGGTCAGGTTCGGCGTGATGTTGACGATGACGCGCAGGGTCGTGCTGCCGCCCCCGGCGGAACTCCCGGAGTCGTCGCCGCCGCACGCCGCGGCCGTTGCCATTACCAGGGGGGCCGCGGCAAGAGCGCAGGTGCGGCGCCAGGTCTTTCTCATTCGGGACACGCTCCGTTGCGTAGTCGTGAACACAGACGGCCGAGGTCGACCCGACTGCATGGGTTCGGTGTGCTCGAAGGTCGAGCCAGCTGTGGAAACCGCTTGCTGTACGGCTCCCGTGGAGCCACCGCCCCGCGCTGCTGCGGGGCGGTGGCGAGTGGTGCGGGGTCACCGCGACGGGGGGAGGACCGCCTGCGTTAACCGGGCCGTGGTGGGCCGCGGGGTGACGGTGCGCTGTCCCACGGGTGTCACGTACCGTTCACCTCCAAGAATTATCGTCTATCGATTAATGATGCTAGGTGTGCCGCCGCGCATGTTCAAGAGCCGTGCGCCAAGCCCTTGCGTTCAGTGCGCGCGCGTCCAACGCACCGCGACGCGGCCGGAGTCGGCGGGCTCCACGGCCTCCAGCGTCAGCCGGGTCAGCCGCCCGCCCCAGCTCTCCCGCAGCAGCGCGTCGTCCAGCTCGCGCACCTCGACCACCGCCCGCGCGGCCCGCGGGTCCCACTCCGCCCGCAGCCCCGCCCCGCCCGGCACCGTCACGGCCGCCCACCCCGGCCCGGACGTGACGTGCCCGGCCAGCACATGACGCAGCAGCACCGGCCCGCCGCGCCGCCCCGCCCAGTGGTCCTCGACGACCACCGCGGCCGCGTCCCCCGCCCCGCCCGCGCGCTCCAGCCGCACCTCCCGCTCCCAGCGGGCCACCGCCCCCGGCGGGTAGGCGCCCGCGAGGTCGGCCCGCAGCGCGCCGACCCGCCCGCCGAGCGTCACCTCCACCGCGCGGGCCCCGTGCGCGGCGCCCGGCTGCTGCCCGGCGCCGGGCTCGGGCACGTTGTGCCAGTCGCTGCGGAAGGGCCAGGCGGCGTACCGGTCGGGGCCGAAGGTCCGCGCGGTGTACGCGGGCCGCCCGGCGTCGACGACGAGCGGGCGGCCGTCCACCGCGACCCAGTACGAGCCCACGTCCAGGTGGTTGTGGTGCTCGCCGTTGTGCCCGGCCTTCACCGCGAGCGTCAGACCCGCCGCGCTGCCCGCCGCCTCGCGCGCCACCAGGATCTGCAGCCGCGGCAGCCAGCTCTCCCGGGCCAGCCACGGCGTTTCCAACGGAAACGGCGGGGGCGCGGTGACGGCCCGGCACCACGCGCCGTCCGCGAGCGCGGCCAGCGAGCGGCCGAGGCCCCCGGCGTCCGCGATCCCGCCCGCCGCGCGGGCCGCGGCCACCGCGTGCGCGGCGGTCTCGGGCTGCCCGAGCAGCCCGGCCCAGCGGAAGACCACCTGCCAGGGCCGCCCGCCGCCCAGCCGGGCGGGCGCGTCACCGACGTTGACGTAGGTGTCGCCGCCCAGGTGCATGCGCTGCGGGTAGCGCAGCAGTTCGGCGAGCACGGGCAGGTCGCGGGCGTCGAGCGCGGGGCCCCCGGCGTCGGCGAGCAGGTCCAGCACCTCCAGCACGCGGCCCGCCCCGGCGAACCAGTAGGCGATGCCCTCGTCGATGCCGCCGTCGTCGGGCAGCACGGCGAGGTAGTGGTCGAGGTCGCGCACGGCCCGGACGACCAGCCGGGCCCGCCGCTCGCCCTGGTCCTCCCCGTCGCTGCCGTCGCACAGCAGCAGTGCGCAGGTGACGACGGCGCTGGTGATCCACGGGTTCCAGTTGTTGGCGGTGCCGTCCGCGCCGATCCAGTGCCAGTCGCGGACCCGCTCGTACGGGGTGAGCACCCGCAGCTCCACCTCGCGGCGCAGTCTGCGGCGCAGGCCCGGCACCCGTACGTCCAGGTGCGGGCCGAGCGCGCGGTCGGCCCATGCGAAGAGCGAGGCCGCCTCGGCGGCGCCCAGGTCGAGGAAGGGGTCGTCCGGGTCGGGCAGCAGTTCGCCGCGCCCGGCGGTGTGGCGGTCGTGCGGGGCCCAGCACCAGGTGCTGGCCTCGGCGAGGGCGACCAGCCCGTCGGCGGCGGCGTCCAGGTGCGGGCAGCCGCCGGGTTCGTCCGCTGCGGCGACCTCACCGGTGAGCACGGCGGCCAGCACCAGCAGCGTGACGCGCTCGCGCAGGGCGCGCACCCGCCCCTCGTGGCTGCCGCGTTCGCCGTCGCGGAAGGTCCTGGCCCAGTCGGATGCGAGCAGCGGGGGCGCGGGGCGGGTGAGTTCGGCGGCGGCGCGGTCGAGGACGTCGGTGCGTATGGGCTCGGGCACCGCGTCCCACACGTCCCGCGCGGTGACGTCGGGGACACCGCGCCGGGTGCCCGGCGGCAGCGTCGTGAGCGCGTCCAGCGCGGGGGCCAGACGCGCGGTCAGCGGACCGGCCACGGCGGTCAGGCCTCCCCGGCGGGCTCACCCGCGGGCTCATCCGCGGGCTCGGCGGCGGATGCGCCCGCGGGCTCGTCGAGGAACAGCTCGATCACCGGGAGCAGCACGTCGGGGCGGGCGACCGGCACCGTCAGGGTGAGGGTGCCGGCGCTGCGGCCGGGGGGCGCGAGGTTGTTGTGCTCGTGCTGGGTGCCGTCGAGCTGCCGGAAGCGGATCTCGGATCCGTCGTGCAGGAACTGCGCGTAGCGCACCTTCCCGGCGAGGCCGGGCAGGTGGATGTGCTTGAGCGGCCAGGCGAGCAGGTGCAGGTAGAGCCTGTTTCCGGCCTGCGTGTAGAGGGCGTTGGCGGGGGCGCGGTGGGCGCTCGGCCCGGCGCCGTGCACGGAGCGGGCGTGCGGCGCCGTCCACTCGCCGATCGCCGCGAGCGTTCCGCGGGCCCGTGGGTCGAGCGCGCCGCGCCCGGTCGGGCCGACGTTGAACAGCATGTTCCCGCCGCAGGCCACCGACTGGACGAGCATCCGCACCAGCAGGCCGGGGTCCTTGTAGTCGTGGTTGTCGCGGTCGTAGCCCCAGGAGCCGTTGAGGGTGTGGCAGGCCTCCCACATCACCGGCACGCCGTCGCGCTCCAGCGGCTCGTCCGGCTGGTACTGCTCGGGCGTCACGTAGTCGCCGGGGACGCCGAGCCGGTCGTTGACGACGATGTCCGGCTGCAGTTCGCGCACGGTCCGCAGCAGTTCGTCGGCGCCCCACTGCTCCGGGCCCATGCCGGGGTAGCTGAAGTCGAAGAAGAGGTCGTCGATCCGCCCGTAGCCGGTGAGCAGTTCGCTTACCTGCGCGTGCAGGTAGGCGCGGTAGCGGGCCAGGTCGCGGGGTTCGCGTTCGGCGTCGGTGCCGCGCAGCGGGTGGTGGCGGTCGACGGGGAAGTCGGGGTGGTGCCAGTCGAGCAGTGAGTAGTAGAGGCCGACCCGCAGGCCCTCCGCGCGCATGGCGTCGGCGAATTCGGCCACCAGGTCGCGTCCGGCGGCCTTGACGGAGGTGTAGTCGGTGAGCGCGGAGTCGAAGAGGCAGAAGCCGTCGTGGTGCTTGGTGGTCAGGACGGCGTAGCGCATCCCGGCCGCGCGCGCGGCCCGTGCGAGCTCCCGCGCGTCGAAGAGGTCGGGGTCGAAGCGCTCCAGGTAGCGGTCGTAGTCCTGCGCGGACATGGCCTCCCGGCTGCGCACCCACTCGTGCCGCGCCGCGAGGCTGTAGAGCCCGAAGTGGACGAACAGCCCAAAGCGTGCGGCCCTGAACCACTCGATGGGTGCCGTGGGTTCCGTGCGTTCGGTGGGCGCCGTGGGCACTGAAGTCTCCTGCCGTGGTTGACAGCTGTTGCCGGTCGGCTGTTATCTACCATCGATAGGCGATAATGTCACTGATGGTTGCGTGCCGAGGTGTGCGCGGAAAGGCGTGGCGGATGAGCCCGACAGGGGATCAGGGAGCGCCGGCGGCGGGGGACATGCACACGTACGAGTCGATGCGGGCGCCGGTCCACACCGCTTCCTACGTCCGGCCGACCGAGCGCATGCTGACGGCGCTTCAGGGGGTGAGCGCCGCGACCGCCTGCGCCAAGCTGCACCAGACGGGCATCACCCGGACGTTCATCGACGGCCCCGTGCCGCTGCACCGCGAGCCGGACGTCTCGGTCGTCGGCGGCGCGGTGACGCTCCAGTTCCTGCCGCAGCGCGAGGACGTCTTCTCCGGCGCCGCGCAGGAGGACGCCGAGCGCAAGACCGCGCTGTGGGGCGTGCTGGAGTCCATCCGCCCCGGTGACGTGCTGGTCGTGTCCGCGTTCGGCAGCCACCTCACCGGCTGCCTCGGCGACATGCTGGTGCGCTACTTCAAGCTGCGCGGCGGCGCGGGCATCGTCGTCGACGGCCGGGTGCGGGACGCGGCGCGCATCCGCGCGCTCGGCGTGCCCGTGTGGTGCACGGGCGTGACCCCGCACTACGCCTCGCAGACGGAGCTGTTCCCGTCGGCGTTCAACGTGCCGGTGGGCGTCGGCGGCGTCCTCGTCACGCCGGGGGATCTGATCGTCGCCGACGAGGACGGCGCCGTGGTCGTCCCCCAGGACCAGGCCGTCCCGCTGAGCGAGGACTCGCTGGCCCACCAGGACCGCGAGGCCTTCGCGCGCCGCCGGCTCGACGAGGGCGGGCGGCTGTCCGACTACTACCCGCTCACCGGCGCCGGGATGGCGGAGTACCTGGCGGCGCAGGAGCAGGCGGCGGGCTGAGCCGCACGGGGCGGCGCGCGGAGGTCCGCGCGCCGCCCCCTTCAGGACGGGGCGCCTGCCGGTGGGCGCCCTCGGACGGGCCGGGGCGGTCTTCGGACACAACTCGGTG
>NZ_JBSGHL010000020.1:0-136560 GCF_053604375.1 Streptomyces sp. NPDC004031
GCCCCCCGCCGTCCGGCCGCCCGCCCCGGCCGCGCCGGCGCGCACGGCGGTGCGCGCTTCGAGCGCGTGCCGGTAGGCCGCGTACTCGCCCGCCGCGGCGCCCGCGATCTCGTCGATCCGCTCCCGCGCGGCCCGCACCTCCGGCGCGGTGTCCGCGGCGCCCAGCTCCGCCGCCACCCGCGCCAACAGCCGCTCGGCTGCGGCGCGGTCGGTCTCCCGCAGCGCGATACGTGACTCCGGCACAGCGTCCTCCCCCGGATGATTGGTCGAATGAATTTCGTGCCCGCGCGCGGTGCGCGTCAAGCGCGTGGTTCGGACCTGAATTCGTCCCAAGTCTGTTACGCGGTAACGGGGGAGGGGGTGGGCGCTGTTGCGCTCCGGGGTGGCGTGTTGCGATTCGCCGCGCGACCTTCCCTTCGCGGGGGCTGGTCGCGCAGTTCCTCGCGCCCCTGGTGTTGCTCGGCGGGGCATCGCGCTTTCCCTCCGGTGGGTGGGGTCGGGGGCCGCCACGGGGCACCTCCTCGGAATGCTCGTTCGCCCTCTTACTGAGTTGGTGAGGCACTACCAGCGCATTCCTGCGGGGGCACCCCGCACCGTCCCCCTCCGGGCCGGAGTAGCGGCTGCCTGCCGGTGGGAGGTGAGGGTTCTCGTTTTCAGAGGCGCGTGGGGGTACCTCCCAGGCGAAGCTCTGGGGGAGAACGGAGCGACCAGCCCCCACCGGGGAAAAGCGAACGGCTACCGCAACAGGAACCTTGCCGCGGGGGAGGGCAAGCCCCACCTGGGCCGGGCCGCGGTCTTGTTACCCCTCCCCGGAGGGGAGTTCGGCGGCGCGGCGGAGGAGGAGGGTGCGTTCGGCGGTGTTGCGGGTCAGGGCGGCGGCCCGGGTGAATTCGGCGCGGGCGGCGGCGTGGCGGCCGAGGCGCGCGAGGAGGTCGCCCCGGACGCTGGGGAGCAGGTGGTAGCCGTTCAGCGCCCCGCCGGAGGCGACCGCGTCGGCGACGGCGAGCCCCGCGGCGGGCCCTTCCGCCATGCCGACGGCGACCGCCCGGTTGAGCTCGACGACGGGCGAGGGCGCGGCGGCGCCCAGCGCGCGGTAGAGGTCGGCGATGCGGGCCCAGTCCGTGTCCTCGGCCCGTACCGCCTGGGCGTGGCACGCGGCGATGGCGGCCTGGAGGGCGTAGGGCCCGGAGGCGGTGCCGCGGGTGCGGGCGGCGGCTTCGGCGCGGGCGAGGGCGGCGAAGCCGCGGTGGACGAGGAGGCGGTCCCAGCGTCTGCGGTCCTGGTCCAGCAGGGTGACGGGGGCGCCGTCGGGTCCGGTGCGGGCGGCGGCCCGGGAGGCCTGGATCTCCAGGAGTGCGGCGAGCCCGTGGACCTCGGGTTCCGCGGGGAGCAGCCCCTGGAGGACGCGGGCCAGCCGCAGGGCGTCCTCGCAGAGGGCGGGCCGCATCCAGTCGTCCCCGGCGGTCGCGGCGTAGCCCTCGTTGAAGATGAGGTAGACGACCTCCAGGACGGAGGCGAGCCGCGCGGCGAGCTCGTCGCCGTACGGCACTTCGAAGGGCACCTGCTCCTTGGCGAGGGTGCGTTTGGCGCGGACGATGCGCTGGGCGACGGTGGGTTCGGCGACGAGGAAGGCGCGGGCGATCTCGTCGGTGGTGAGGCCGCCGAGCAGCCGCAGGGTGAGGGCGAGGCGGGCCTCGCGGGACAGCACGGGGTGGCAGGCGACGAAGACGAGTCGCAGCAGGTCGTCCTCGATGGTGTCGTCGGCGGGTTTGTCGAAGACGGCGGCGCCCTGCGCGATCTCCAGCTCGTGCCCGAGGAGGCGCAGCTTGCGGGCGAAGGCCTCGTTGCGGCGGACGAGGTCGATGCCGCGGCGTTTGGCGGTGGTCATGAGCCAGGCGCCGGGGTTGCGCGGCACCCCCTCGTGCGGCCACTGCTCCAGCGCGGCGACCAGCGCGTCCTGGGCGAGTTCCTCGGCGACGCCTATGTCGTGGACGAGCCGGATGAGGCCCGCGACGAGCCGCGGCGACTCGATGCGCCAGACGGCCTCGACCGCGCGCCGCGCCTGCTGGTCCTGGGCTGCCGTCACGACCACCCATGACAGCAGCCGCGGGGCGCCGGCGCAAAGCCGACGCCCCGCGCGGGCGGCTACTCGGGCTCCTCCACGAGCCGGACCTCGGCCTCGATCTCCCACTCGTCGCCGTGGATGGCGAGGAAGCGCGAGGCCCACGAGGTGGCCTCCTCCAGCGACTTGGCCTGGATGATCGCGTACCCCCCGATGACCTCCTTGGCCTCGGTGAAGGGCCCGTCCAGCACGGTCTGCTTCCCCTTGACCTGCCGGATCACCGACCCCGGCTCGCTCGCCCGCAGCCCCCCGGTGTCGAGCATGACCCCCGCCTTGGCCATGTCCTCCAGCAGCTTCCCCATCTCGTCCATCAGCTCGGGACTCGGCCCCTCGCTGGGTGCCTTGGTGGGGTCGAGCCGCAGCAGCATCATGTAACGCACAGTGTTCTCCCTGAGTCCCGCTCGGTGCTCCGGCCTCCCGGCCGGGGGACGCTCTCCCGCGCCCTCACCAGTGCGTCGAACGGGGCCCTGCCGATTCGACACGACGGGAGAAATTTCTTGAGTATAGCTTTCGCTATACTTATGATGTGGTGAGCGGGTGGGAGATCTACCTGGTCGACGAGGTCCGCGAATGGATCGGAGGGCTCGACGGCGACACGCACATCCGAGTGGTGCAGGCCCTCGACGCCCTCGCCGAGGGAGGTCCCGGCCCCGGGCGTCCGCTGGTGGACACCCTCCACGGATCGACGCCGGCGAACCTCAAGGAGTTACGACCGGGGACGGTACGCATTCTCTTCGCGTTCGATCCCTGGCGGTCCAGCATTCTGCTCGTCGCCGGAGACAAGTCGGGCCGATGGAACGAGTGGTACCGCGAGGCCATCCCCCTGGCGGAAGAGCGCTACGAGACGTACGTGAAGGCACGCACCGAGGCGGAGGGAAGGGAACCATGAGCGGTTACACGCGATGGCAGGACATCCGCGCCGAGCACGTCGAACGTGCGGGCGGCGAGGAGGCCGTGCGGGCGGGCAAGGAGGAGATGCTCGCGGCCGTGACCGGCCGGAAGCTCGCAGAACTCCGCCGCTCCCTCGGCCTCACCCAGCAGCAGGTGGCCGATCGCATGGGCGTCACGAAAGGACGCGTGTCGCAGATCGAGCGCGGCCAGATCTCCGGCCAGGAGGTGCTGAGCCGCTTCGCAACAGCCCTCGGCGGCCGCCTGCACCAGGCGATCTACTTCGACGACGGGAGCATCGCGGCCATCGCCTGACACCCCGCGCGGCCAGCCCGCACGCTACGGCACGGCCGCGCGGCGAGCGCGCGGCCGGAGCATCGCGCCAACAATCCGGTGGATGGACCCTTACTGCAAGATTCGTCGATCGCCTGTCAGCTCATCAGGTTCTCGCCGAAGAGCGTCTGCTGGCTCGTGGATGGGGCAGGAGGCTCGACTGCCGTCCCATCGGTCTGGTGTGATTTCAGCGAGCGTCCCTTGCTGTCCACCCACACCGTGCGGCCGTTGTAGTTCGTACCGGCCAGGACGCTGGCAGCCGCTGAGGGGCTGGCGAAGACGTAATCGCGAGTCAGCTCCAGGTGGTCCCGGCCCAGCTTGACCAGAGTGCCGTCTTCGACGAGCAGGTCTCTTACCCGCTGATAGCTCCGGGAGAGCATTTTTGCCTGGGCCTCAGCACGGGACCCCTTGCGTACGAGGAAGCCGTCTGAGTGTTCGAGGCCACGGCACATGTGGCCCTCCTTGCGTTTGAGGCTGTACTCGACAGCATCTGCAGCCACGGGCGCGTGGACGGCGAGTTCCTCGAGGCATGTAACGCCTAGGACTCCCATGAGCAGAGTGACGTCTGCAAGAAGCCGGTCGAAGCCCGCCTGGGCCTCAGGCGACGGCGGTCTTGGCGAGGGTTTTGGTCCGTTGTCCGCGACCGCCTGTGCGCTGTCGTGGACTCGACGGATCAGACGCGCTTCCAGGTCCGCAACGTGGTCCATGGTGAAGCCGTTGCTGTGATGGAAGATCGCGAATCCCTGAGTCCAGAAGTTCTTCCTCCGCTGGTGCTCGTCCAGCCTGCTGGTGAGTGTGCGTGTGGCAAGCCCTACATAAACGCGCTGCTTGTCTGGTTGAGCCTCATCCGGCCCTTGGAGAAGATAGACTCCCATGCCGGACAATTCCGTCATATTCCTTGCCGTGGGGTAATCGGCACGACTGAAGGCAATGCAGGCGCAGGGACGCTCCACGCCTGATGCGATTCGGATGCCGTTGGTGCGGCCTTCCACCAACGTGACTTGGATCAGTTCCTTACTGGGCACGGCGCAACGATCGCATACGTGCTGGTCGAGTGCCCGTGAGAGGCGTCCCATGGCTTAAGGCGGCACATCCGCCGTCGGCTCGGGGCTCGACGGCGTACGGGCTTCCAGGGCAGCGCTGCCTGCCGGTCGGCCTTGTCCACGGTGTCGACGACGTAGGTGCAGACAATCGGGACACTAGTGGCGGCCTGCCCGACTCGCCAGAAGAAGGGGATGCGGCCTTGGCGCACTAGTCCTCTTTCGCATCACCCGACATGGAGGAAGCCGGGAAATGTTCGAGGCCGACCGCGAGAGGGAGGAACGGCCCATCACGTGCTGCTGCCTCACGGGCGCAGTTGTCCCATCTGGTCGTTGTACAGGAGCAGCGAGAGTGACTCGGAGTCGACCACCAGCGGGTGGACCGGCGACTCCGTCAGGCAGCGCCCCGCAGGTTCGATCTCCGAATGAGCTTCCCTGGCGTGGGACAGAGGCCCACCGACGGGACAGCACCGGCTCGTGACACCACTCATCGGCAGTACTCAACCGAGCCGACGACTTCTCGGAACCGTCTTGGTTCCATGGCCAGCCTGGCACAGTATCCAGTCACGAAATTCCATATTTAACGCACAAACAGCCAAAAGTGATCAACATGGATCTTCGGTGACGTTACGTGATCAAGGTTTGTATACTCGTAAGATGGTGATCGATACCGAAATTCCTCAAGGTGCGCCCGTACCACGTCTCACCCGAGTCGATCCGCAGTTGGCAGAAGTTCTTCTCTCCCAGGCCGCGGTCAATCGTCGCTTGGACTGGGGGCAGGTAGATTTCCTGGCGGATTCGATTATCCGTGGGGAGTGGCAGCTAACTCACCAGGGAATTGCGCTCGACGGACCTATTGAGACGGGACGCCTCCTTGACGGCCAGCATCGTTTGAATGCCATCATCAAGGCCGGGGTTCCAGTGTGGATTTACGTTTTCGAGGGGCTCCCCGAAAGTGCGTTTCCTGTCCTTGATACAGGGAAGCGTCGAAGCGGTGTGGACACGCTTTCTTCTACTGGTGAAAAATACCTCCCCCTGCTCCACTCGACTATTCGGCACGTCCTTCTTTTTAAAAACCTGCCGGACTCGTCGTGGAGTGGCAACAGTGCCAGAATCGCGAATGATCGTATTCTGGCGGCATACAATGACGACAGTGACATGTATCGAGAAGCTGTGTCCACAGGCCGCGCCCTTTCCAAACACGTATTTGCTAGTCAAACCGGTGCGGCAGTGGCCTTTTTTGTTACGACTGAGGCAGCCCCGGCCATGGAGGTGGTCAGCTGGATCGACGGGTTGACTTCAGGCGCGAACCTAGAGGTGGGAGACCCACGACTCGCCCTGACCAAGGTCCCTCATAAGAGGAGGGGCCGGAGGCGTCGGTATACCATGCGAGAGCAGGTAGCTATCTATATCAAGGCATGGAACGCTTGGGTACAGGGAGAAAAAATTGACAACCTGCGCTTTAAGAAGACGGAGGGAATGCCAATTCCCGTAGAGGTGAAGTTCAAACGGTGAACCAACGGGGAGCAACCTAGGGCATGTCGACGCGGCTTCGGATCAATACACTGCCCGACTCATTCATCACGAGTACGGATCTGCCCAAAGATTTTGCGACGCGTTCAATAAAATCGCTCGACAAGAATGCCTCGTTGCCCTCCGGGTGCCGTGCAATAATGCGCACCTCGGTGTTCTCCCACGAGGATCCAGTCACTTGCCAGCCAATCTTCGCAAATGACGTCAGGATGAACTCATCCTCACTGATGCGCCGACTTCGCGACAGTTTCTCCTCCGCTTGATCTGCCTTACCTTCAAGGTTTTTCTCACGATATTCCTGTTTTCGAACCAGCAAGAGAATTTCTTCGAGCATCTCCGCCTCGGATCGCTCGATCGAATGCTGCGCGCCCTCCAGTGGAGACGCCTTGCGGACCTCTCGGAGGGCCTGCTCCAATTCCGGCCAGCTCCGTGCGAATGCCCGGTCCAGTCGATCTTCTGCCACCACTCGCCCCGCTGAGGCCCTGTTCATGTCACTAATCAACTTTCGAACGTCATCCCGACTTTCTCCTACGGTTGCCTGAAATTTAGAGAGGGGGCCGGTTAGGTCTGCGATTTTCATGTCAATTAGAAATGGGGCGACATGTGCAATTTCGAACTGTTTGGCTAGCGATCCTGCCTCGAAGTTGATCCATCTTGATGCTTCGTTCTCCGGAGTTACGCAGATGATTCCGAAGTCTGTCGCAGCAAGTTCGTGAGTAATCTCCTCGATTCCTTTTCCTCCTTTGGCGATGTCCTGACTCGAGACCCATGGATCAATCTCTTGGATGACGTCTGGAATCCAATACTTTAGGGCCTCGGCCACCTTCCTGGAGCGCTCTCCGGACCAGCTCAGGAACACCTTCATGAATGGTTTACCTTCCCGTCGCCGCCATGGACGTGGCGACTCATGAGGCTCGGCTCGATTTCAGCAACTCTTCTTGCTCATCTTTCAGTGTGGTGTACGACTCGCGCAGGTACGCCAGGAAGCTGCTTCCTGGGTGACGGATTAGTGTGGAGTTGTTAACGGAAATAGCATCCCAATCTGCCAGCAGAGCATCGTAGGACGCAGCGTGAGCGCAGAAGTCGAGTACGACTGCCGGCATCTCTCTTTCGATAATCAGGTCTCCGTGCGCAGTGACAAGTTCTCTTATTTGTTGGGCCCGTGGGGCAAATACAGTCTTGACCCATACATGCCATCGCATCAATCCAGAATCCACTAGCGGCCCATTTGGCGACTCCCTGTGGGGAAAATATTCTCGCCGATATTCTAGCCACGCCCGTTCGTTGGTCTCCGCCAAGACAAGAAGTGGGCCGTAGAGATCTTTTAGCTGACTGCTTACCAAGTTGATTCGCTCCTTCTTGATGGATCTGCGAACTTCACCTTGATGATTCAACCAGCACGCCGAGATCGCGATCACGGCGCCAGCTCCAGGTGTCACGATCGATGCAATCATCTGCCCCCTCCCACGGTGATGATCCGCAAGATTTCCAACCGTGACCTGTGTCAAACCTTCCTGTCAATTGTCGTACGATAATCTTAATCTTTGGGCTGAGGGACAGGCGAGTGATCGCTGCGGGTGGTAGTGAGCCTTGCCTCGTGTCGTCGGGAGTTGAAGGATTAACGGCCACGTACTCCTTTAAACGAGATGTGGCGGAGCAGAATATCCTCACTGTTTGCGGGGCGCGGTCGTCAGGTCAATTAGAGTGTCTCCGATGCGCCCTCACCGAGTCATATGCGAAAATTGTGCTCAAATCACCGGAGGCGCTTGCTCGATGACTGGTGAAGCTACAAGCGGGTGCCGCGGCGGCATGTGCCTGCTTCCGACCTGCTCGTCGCTGCGCGAATGCACCCCCCCGCAGAGATGGCGGAAGGAACCGCCGAGCTACCCCCGCCCGCACGAAGGAACCCGCACTCGACCGATCCGTCGACGCCTTCCGGCCTGGGATCAACCGTTCTGGGCTGGCCAGCCCAGAGCGTGAGAGGGTGTGCGCGTGAATCGACTCGGGGATGCCACGTCGCCCTATCTGTTGCAGCATGCCGACAACCCGGTGGACTGGTGGCCGTGGGGGGCGGAGGCGTTCGGGGAGGCGCGGCGGCGGGGGGTGCCGGTGCTGCTCAGTGTGGGGTATTCGGCGTGCCACTGGTGTCATGTGATGGCGCACGAGTCGTTCGAGGACGAGACGACCGCGGCGTATCTCAACGAGCACTTCGTGTCCGTCAAGGTCGACCGGGAGGAGCGGCCGGACGTCGACGCGGTGTACATGGAGGCGGTGCAGGCGGCCACCGGGCAGGGTGGGTGGCCGATGACGGTGTTTCTGACGGCGGAGGGGGAGCCGTTCTACTTCGGGACGTACTTCCCGCCGAAGCCGCGGCAGGGGATGCCGTCGTTCATGGAGGTGCTGCGCGGGGTGGTGGCGGCGTGGCGGGACCGGCGGGAGGAGGTCGCGGATGTCGCGGGGCGGATCGTGCGGGACCTCGCGGACCGGGGGCCGGTGTACGACGCGCAGGCGCTGCCCGGTGAGGGGGAGATGGGGGCCGCGCTGCTGGGGCTGACGCGGGAGTACGACGCGCGGCGGGGCGGGTTCGGCGGGGCGCCGAAGTTCCCGCCGTCGATGGCGCTGGAGTTCCTGCTGCGGCACCACGCGCGCACCGGCGCGGAGGGCGCGCTGCAGATGGCCCGGGACACGTGCGAGGCGATGGCCCGCGGCGGTATCTACGACCAGCTCGGCGGCGGCTTCGCGCGCTACAGCGTGGACCGGGAGTGGGTTGTGCCCCATTTCGAGAAGATGTTGTACGATAACGCCCTTCTGGCGCGGGTTTACGCGCATTTGTGGCGGGCCACCGGTTCGGACCTGGCCCGGCGGATCGCGCTGGAGACCGCGGACTTCATCGTCGGCGAACTCGCCACGGACGAGGGTGGTTTCGCCTCCGCGCTGGACGCCGACAGTGACGACGGCAGTGGCCGGCACGCCGAAGGCGCCTACTACGTCTGGACGCCCGAGCAGCTCGCGGCCGAACTCGGTGAGGCGGACGGGAAGTTCGCCGCCGACTACTTCGGCGTCACCGAGGAGGGCACCTTCGAGGAGGGTGCCTCCGTGCTGCAACTCCCGCAGGGCGGCGGGGTCGTGGACGCCGGCCGGGTGGCCTCCGTACGCGAGCGGCTGCTCGCGGCGCGGGCCCTGCGGCCGCGGCCGGGGCGGGACGACAAGGTCGTCGCCGCGTGGAACGGCCTGGCCATCGCCGCGCTCGCCGAGACCGGCGCGTACTTCGACCGCACCGACCTGGTGCAGGCGGCGGTGGACGCGGCCGACCTGCTGGTGCGCGTGCACATGGACGGCCGCGGGCGGCTCACCCGCACGTCGCGGGACGGCGTCGCGGGCGCCAACGACGGGGTGCTGGAGGACTACGCGGACGTCGCCGAGGGCTTCCTCGCGCTCGCCTCGGTGACCGGCGAGGGCGTCTGGCTGGACTTCGCCGGGCTGCTCCTGGACTCCGTGCTGCACCACTTCACCGGCGACGACGGCACCCTCTACGACACCGCCGACGACGCCGAGGCGCTCATCCGCCGCCCGCAGGACCCCACCGACAACGCGACGCCCTCCGGCTGGACCGCCGCGGCCGGGGCGCTGCTGTCGTACGCCGCGCACACCGGCGCGGAGCCGCACCGCGGTGCGGCCGAGCGGGCGCTCGGCGTGGTCGGCGCGCTCGCGGGGCGCGCGCCGCGCTTCATCGGCTGGGGGCTGGCCGTCGCGGAGGCCGCGCTCGACGGGCCGCGCGAGGTCGCCGTCGTGGGCGACACCGGCGACCCGCTCACCGCCGAACTGCACCGCACCGCGCTGCTCGCGGCGGCGCCGGGCGCGGTGGTGGCCGTCGGCGAGGAGGGCGCCGGGGAGTTCCCGCTGCTCTACCGCCGTGCCACCCGGGGAGGGCGCGCCGCCGCGTACGTCTGCCGCAACTTCGTGTGCGACGCGCCCACGTCCGACCCGCGCACCCTCCGCAGCCAGCTCCGCCCGGGAGGGTAGGGCCCCGACGGGCAGGGGTTCAGCGGCGGGTGCCGCAGTCGGGGCAGAAGGCGGATCCGGCGGGGAGCTGGGCGCTGCACGAGCGGCAGGCGTCCTGCTGGGCGAGCCGGTGGCCGCAGTGCGGGCAGAAGGCCGAGCCGTGCGTCTCGCCCTGGCACTGCGGGCACACCAGTTGCCGCGGGGTGGAGACGTCGAAGGCCCCGCCCGCGTTCTGGCCCTCGGCGTAGGCGCGTTCGGCGACCATGTCGTTGAGCCCGCGGCGGCGGGCGGCGACGGCCTCGGCGGCGGTGTCGGGGGCGCAGGTGAAGCAGATGCCCTGGTCGGCGTTCCAGCAGCGGTTGCACACGTAGCTGGTGCAGCGCGGGCAGCGGTTGAAGTGGCCCTGGGCGGTCTCGATGGCCTTCTTGAAGGCGGTGTCGCGCGAGCCGCCGTACCCGGCGCCGGCCAGGCCGTCCGCCGCGCTGGACATGCCGCTGCCGGTGCGGCCCAGCACGCCCCAGGCGGCGTTGACACCCTTGCCGACCCAACTGGCCACCCTGCCACCGGTGTACGCCTCGAACGGCGAACGCCAGGTGTCCTGGCAGCGGTTGCAGGAGAACTCGAACTGGAAACCCGCGCCCGTTCCGTGCTCGACACACAGGTCACGGTAGTTGTTGCTGAAGTAGATCTCCGCGGTCAACGCCACGCCTCCCCAGAGCGCTCGTCGGCCGGTACCCCACCGGCCGCCCTTGTCCCCGGTGTCGGACCTCCCCGCGGTCCTTCCGGTCGGGCCCACCGAGCAAGGCCGGTGCGGGCCGGTAATACTGTCGCACACCGCGGTGTTCCGGAACGGGCAGGCCGTGCGAACGGGGCCGTATGGGGCGGCAGTTGTCAGTGGGTCCGCAGGTCCAGACCGTGCCGCAGCATCGCCAGGGTGCGGTCGAGGAGCAGGACGAAGTCCTCGTCGCGGTCGTGTTCCAGCCAGTACAGGGACGTCTCGTGCAGCGCCGCGAAGACGGCCGAGGCGAAGACCCGGACCTCCAGATCGTCCGCCCGCCGGCCGGTGCGCTCGGCGATGATGCCGCCGAGCAGCCGGCCGGTCGCGGACATGCTCTCGTGCGCGCGGGCCCGGATCGCGGGCACGTCCCGCACCAGTTCCTCGCGCCGGATCACCTCCTCGCGGCTGTCCGGGTCCCGCATCGCCCGCCCGAGGACGGCGTGCATGACGTACCGCACGGACGCGAGGGGGCGCTCGTCGAGCGGGCGGGCGCGCAGGACCTCCGCCATCTCGTCGTCGTACTCGTCCGTCAGGACGATGTCCTCCTTGGTGGGGAAGTACCGGAAGACCGTGCTCGGTGAGACCTCCGCCGCCGCCGCGATCCGGTCGACGGGCGTGGCGTCGTAGCCGTGCTCCGCGAAGAGCCGGTAGGCCGCCCTGCGGATCGCCTGCCGGGTCGCCGCCTTCTTGCGTTCGCGCAGGCCCAGCGGCCGCGGCGGGGTGGTGGCGGGGGGCTCGTCGCAGGGGTAGGGCGGCATGTGCTCATTGTCGGGCATCCGCCCGCGGCTCGGCGAGCGCCCCCGCCGCGCCCTCTGCTGGGCCGGACGTGCCTGACTCGGTGGCCGCCGGGCCGGACGTGCCGGAGCCGGTGGCCGCCGGGCCGGGGGATGCGGAGCCGGTGGCCTCCGCGCCGGAGGCGGCGGGGGCGGTCGCGGCCGGCCGCGGGTCCCTCCGCCCCGGCCGCGGGTTCGGCAGGAAGACCGCCAGCAGCAGCCCCGCCGCCAGCGCGGCGGCACCGCAGACGGCGAGCGCGACGTCCATCCCGTGCAGGTACGCCGTGTCCGCCGACGTCACGAGCGCGTCGTGCCCGGTCCGCACCGCCACGGTGTGCGCGCCGACCAGCGACTCGCGGGCCGCGTGCGCCGCGTCCGGCGACAGGCCGGCCGTGTCGAGGCGGTCGCGGTAGGCGGCGGCCAGCACGCTGCCGAGGATCGCGACGCCCACGGCCGCGCCGGTCTGCCGCAGCGTCTGGAGCAGCCCGGATCCGCTCCCGGCGCGTTCGCGGGGGAGTGCGCCGAGCGCGCCGTTCATCGACGGTACGACGCTGAGCCCCAGCCCCACCCCGGCGACCGTCAGCCACAGCGCGATCCGCCCGTAGCCGTCACCGGCCGACGTGGTGGCGCCCAGGAAGCCGCCCGCGGCCAGCACCAGCAGGCCCGCGGCGATGACCGGGCGCGGGCCCGCCCTGCCGACCAGCCCCGGGGCGAGCCGGGCGGCGACCATGAGGCCGCCCATCATCGGCAGCAGCCGTACGCCCGTGCCGAGCGCGTCATGGCCGAGGGCGCTCTGCAGGTAGGACGGCAGGACGAAGACCATGCCGGTGAGGATGAAGCTCACCAGCGTGGCGGCGACGGCGTTCCACAGGAAGCCGCGCTGCCGCAGCAGGCTCATGTCGAGCATCGGCCGCGTCACGCGCCGCTCGCGCAGGACGAGGACGGCCAGCAGCAGCGCGCCCGCGGCGAGCGAGACGACCACCACCGGGTCGCCCCAGCCGCGGCCGGGCGCCTCGATGATGCCGTAGACGAGCCCGCCGAGCCCCGCGGCGGCGCAGAAGGTGCTGGTGACGCGGACCCGCGGGGCGGCCGGGTCGCGGGTCTCGGGCAGCAGCCACACGCACGCGACGATCGCGAGCGCGACCAGCGGGATGTTGACCAGGAAGACCGAGCCCCACCAGAAGCTCTTCAGCAGCGCGCCGCCGATGATCGGCCCGAGCGGCATGCCGAAGGCCATCGCGCTGCTGGCGATCGCCACCGCCCGGGGCCGCTCGGCGGGGCCGAAGAGCCCGGGGATGACGGACAGCGCGAGCGGCATGACGAAGGCGCCGCCCAGGCCCATCACGGTGCGGGCGGCGATGACGGCGCCGGGACTGCCGACGAGCGAGCCCAGCACCGACCCGGCGAGGAAGACCGCGAGTCCGGCGATGAGCATCCGGCGCCGGCCGAAGCGGTCGCCGAGGAGCCCGGCGGGCAGCATCGCGGCCGCGAAGACGACGGTGTAGGAGTCGACGATCCACTGCATGTCGCCGGTGGTGGCGCCGATCCGGTCGGCCATTGTCGGCAGGGCGACGTTGAGGATCGTGGTGTCGAAGCTGAGCACGAGCATGCTCAGGCACAGCGCGACGAGCGCGAGCCAGCGCCGCGGGTCCGCCTGCGGCGGGGCGGTGGCCGACGGGGAGGCGGACGGGGGCGGGGGAGCGGAGGAGGACATGGCAAAGCTCCTGCGAGTGAGAATCAAATGACAGTGACTCTCAAAAAAGAGTAGCTCTCACCTCCACGGGTGCCAACCCGGTTCTGCCCGCCCGTGCCCGGACATGACGAAGGCCCGCACCCCGTGGGGGTGCGGGCCTTCGGCGGGTGAGCGCCGTCGCGGCTATCCGTGCTGGTAGGCGACGAGCGAGATACCGACGTAGTGGACGATGAACGCGGCCAGCGTGAAGGAGTGGAAGACCTCGTGGAAGCCGAACCAGCGCGGTGACGGGTTCGGCTTCTTGAAGCCGTAGACCGCCGCGCCCGTGCTGTAGAGGACGCCGCCGACGATCACGCACACCATCACGGCGACGCCGCCGGTGCGCAGGAAGTCCGGCAGGAAGAAGACCGCGACCCAGCCGAGCGCGATGTAGCACGGTGTGTAGAGCCACCGCGGGGCGCCGACCCAGAAGACCCGGAAGGCGATGCCCGCGAGCGCTCCCGCCCACACCAGCCACAGCAGCAGATGTGACGTTCCGCCGGGCAGCAGCAGTATCGCCAGCGGTGTGTAGGTGCCGGCGATGATCAGGAAGATGTTCGCATGGTCAAGGCGGCGCAAAATTCCGGAGACGCGCGGCCCCCAGTTGCCCCGGTGGTAGAGCGCGCTCACGCCGAACAACGCACACGCCGACACCGTGAAGACGGCGCACGCGATGCGCCCTCTGGTGCTCTGGGCGAAGGCGGTCAGCGCGACGCCGGAGATGAGCACGGCCGGGAACATTCCGGCGTGCAACCACCCTCTGAGCTTGGGCTTCAGGGGCTTCGGCGAATCGAGTGCATCGACTTCGGCGGGCATTTCAGCAGTCTGATCGACGGCGCTCATGGCGTCAATCCTACCTACGCCACCGTAGGTTGCTCGCCGCGTCCCCGCGTCGCATCGGCCGTCCGGGGCCGGAATCGGCCGTTCAGGGAGCCGTCACCGCGTGGTGTGCCTCACCCCCGGCGCCCTGGACAGACTCGACTGAGCGGGATCACACTCATATGAGTGTGGACGGCACCGGATGAGCGCCCGCGACCCCGTGCAGGGGCGGGTACGCACGCGTCCGGGCCGCAGCCCCCAAGGGGCCGAACCCTCACCCTCACCTCTCACGCCGGTCTGTGCGGACCCGGCGGGACGGAGCGATCGTGGCGCGCGGCAACCAAGACAGTGCGGCTCCCACCCACCACCAGGAACTGATCCGCTGGGTCGGCGACATCGCCCAGCTCACCCAGCCCGACGAGGTCGTCTGGTGCGACGGCTCGCAGGCCGAGTACGACCTGCTCGCGGCGGAACTCGTCGCCAGGGGCACCTTCACCCGGCTCGACCCGACCCTGCGGCCGAACTCGTACCACGCCGCGTCCGACCCCTCGGACGTCGCCCGCGTCGAGGACCGGACGTTCATCTGCTCGCAGCGGGAGGAGGACGCCGGCCCCACCAACCACTGGAAGGACCCCGCCGAGATGCGCGAGGTCTTCACCGGGAAGGCTCGGGGCACCTCCCGGGCCGAAGGCTCCGGGGGACTCTTCCGCGGCGCGATGCGCGGCCGGACCATGTACGTCGTCCCCTTCTGCATGGGCCCGCTCGGCTCGCCGCTCTCGGCGATGGGCGTCGAGCTCACCGACTCCGCGTACGTCGCCGCCTCGATGCGCACCATGACCCGCATGGGCAGCGCCGTCCTGGAGCAGCTCGGCAGCGACGGCGCCTTCGTCAAGGCCGTCCACACCGTCGGCGCCCCGCTCGCCCCCGGCCAGGCCGACGTGCCGTGGCCCTGCAACACCACCAAGTACATCTCGCACTTCCCCGAGGACCGCGAGATCTGGTCGTACGGCTCCGGCTACGGCGGCAACGCGCTGCTCGGCAAGAAGTGCTACGCGCTGCGCATCGCCTCCGTCATGGCCCGCGACGAGGGCTGGCTCGCCGAGCACATGCTCATCCTCAAGCTCACCCCGCCGCGCGGCGAAGCCCGCTACGTCGCCGCCGCCTTCCCGTCCGCGTGCGGCAAGACCAACCTGGCGATGCTGGAGCCCACCGTCTCCGGCTGGTCGGTCGAGACGATCGGCGACGACATCGCGTGGATGCGCTTCGGCGACGACGGCAGGCTCTACGCCATCAACCCCGAGGCCGGCTTCTTCGGCGTCGCCCCCGGCACCGGCGAGCACACCAACGCCAACGCCATGAAGACGATGTACGCCAACACCGTCTTCACCAACGTGGCCCGCACCGACGACGGCGACGTGTGGTGGGAGGGCATGACCGAGGAGCCCCCCGCCCACCTCACCGACTGGAAGGGCCAGGACTGGACGCCGGAGTCCGGCACGCCCGCCGCGCACCCGAACGCGCGCTTCACCGTCCCCGCGGACCAGTGCCCGATCATCGCGCCCGAATGGGAGGACCCGCGCGGCGTCCCCATCTCCGCGATCCTCTTCGGCGGCCGCCGCGCCAGCGCGGTCCCGCTCGTCACGGAGTCCTTCGACTGGCAGCACGGCGTCTTCCTCGGCGCGAACATCGCCAGCGAGAAGACCGCCGCCGCCGAGGGCAGGGTCGGTGAGCTGCGCCGCGACCCGTTCGCGATGCTGCCCTTCTGCGGCTACAACATGGGCGACTACTTCGCGCACTGGCTGGAGGTGGGCCGCGCCCACGACCCGGCGAAGCTGCCGAAGATCTACTACGTGAACTGGTTCCGCAAGGACGCGGACGGCCGCTTCGTGTGGCCCGGCTTCGGCGAGAACGCGCGCGTCCTGAAGTGGGTCGTCGAGCGGCTGGACGGTACGGCGGAGGGGGTCCGCACGCCCATCGGGATCCTCCCCGCGCCCGGATCCCTCGACGTCGAGGGGCTCGGGCTGTCGCCCGCGGACCTGGAACTGCTCCTGTCGGTGGACCCCGCCACCTGGCGCGAGGAGGCCGCGCTGATCCCCGAACACCTGGAGACGTTCGGCTCCCGTACGCCGCCCGAGCTGTGGGCGGAGTACGACGCGCTGGTGGAGCGCCTCACTACTGCGTAGGGCCCGAGCAAACGGGGGCGCGTGGGGGTACCTGGGAGGTGCCCCCACGCGCCCCTTCGGGGCGCAAGCCCTCTACGGCTGGGAGTAGCCGTCCAAGAACCGGCCGATACGGCCGATCGCCTCGGTCAGGTCCTCCGCGCGGGGGAGCGTGACGATGCGGAAGTGGTCGGGCTCCATCCAGTTGAAGCCCGTGCCGTGGACGATCATGATCTTCTCGGCCCGCAGCAGGTCGAGGACCATCTGCCGGTCGTCCTTGATCTTGTAGACCTGCGGGTCGAGCCGCGGGAACGCGTACAGCGCGCCCTTCGGCTTGACGCACGTCACGCCGGGGATCGCGGTCAGCGCGTCGTACGTCGCGTCGCGCTGCGCGAGCAGCCGGCCGCCGGGCAGGACGAGCGAGTTGATCGACTGGTGGCCGCCGAGCGCGGTCGCGATCGCGTGCTGCGCGGGCATGTTCGCGCACAGCCGCATGTTCGCCAGGATCGTCAGGCCCTCGATGTAGCTGGAGGCGTGCGACTTGGGCCCGCACACCGCGAGCCAGCCGCTGCGGTAGCCCGCCACCCGGTAGGCCTTCGACAGGCCGTTGAAGGTGAGGGTGAGCAGGTCGGGGGCGATGGCGGCGGTCGGGGTGTGGGTGACGTCGTCGTAGAGGATCTTGTCGTAGATCTCGTCCGAGCAGACCACCAGCCGGTGCCGGCGGGCGATGTCGGTGAGGCCGCGCAGCAGCTCGTCGTCGTAGACCGCGCCGGTCGGATTGTTCGGGTTGATGATGACGATCGCCTTGGTGCGGTCGGTCACCTTGCGCTCGATGTCGGCGAGGTCCGGCATCCAGTCGGCCTGCTCGTCGCAGCGGTAGTGGACGGCGGTGCCGCCCGCGAGCGAGACCGAGGCCGTCCACAGCGGGTAGTCGGGCGCCGGGACCAGCACCTCGTCGCCGTCGTCGAGCAGCGCCTGCATCGACATCTGGATCAGCTCGGACGCGCCGTTGCCGAGGTAGACGTCCTCGACGTCCAGCGGGATGCCCTTGGTCTGGTAGTGCTGCATCACCGCGCGGCGCGCGCTCAGCAGCCCCTTGGCGTCCCCGTAGCCGTGCGCGTCCTTCAGCGTCCGGAGCATGTCCTCCAGGATCTCGGGGGGACACTCGAAGCCGAAGGGGGCCGGGTTGCCCGTGTTGAGCTTGAGGATGCGGTGACCGGCAGCCTCAAGCCGCATCGCCTCCTCAAGAACCGGGCCCCGGATCTCGTAACAGACATTTGCGAGCTTCGTCGACTGGATCACCTGCATGCCGGTCACCTTACGGCGGTGTTACGCGGGCCGCGCGGTGTTTTTCGCCACCCGGGGGACGCCCCGGCGGCCCCTGCCGCGTACCGAACGGCCTGCGAGGACGTCCGTGCGGCGGCCGTCCTCGATCACGAAACGCCCGTCGATCAGGACGTACGGGATCCCGGTCGGCGGGGTCCGCGGGCTCGCGTACGTGGCGCCCGCCGCGACCGTCTCCGGGTCGAAGAGCACCAGGTCGGCGCGGTAGCCCTCGCGGACCAGGCCGCGGTCGGCGAGCCCCAGCCGCGCCGCCGGGCGGCCGGTGAGATGGGCCACACACTCCTCCAGGGTGAGCACGCCCAGCTCGCGCACGTAGTGGCCCAGGTAGTGCGGGAAGGTGCCGTACGCGCGCGGGTGCGGCTTCGCGCCGTGCAGGATGCCGTCCGAGCCGCCCGTGTGCGCGGGGTGCCGCATCACCGTGCGGACGTTCTCCTCGTCGCCGACGTGCTGGAGGATCGTCGTCCCCAGCCGGTCGGCCAGCAGCAGCGCGCGGGCCGCGGGCCAACCGTCCAGGCGCCTGCCGACGTGCCCGGCCAGGGCGGGGTCGGCGGTGCCGGAGATCTCGACCGTCGACCAGTCGACCGGCACGCCGTGGCAGCCGTCCGAACCCTCCACCTCCAGCGCGTGCCGGATCCGCTCCGCGGTGGGCGCGTCCCGCAGCCGGGCCAGCGTCGCCTCCGGGCCGCCGACCGCCGCCCAGCTCGGCAGCAGCGCGGCGAGCGTCGTGCAGCCCGCGGTGTAGGGGTAGGTGTCCAGCGTGACGTCGGCGCCGTCCGCGGCGGCCGCGTCCAGGAGGGCCAGCAGGTCGCCCGCGCGGCCGGCGTTCTCGCCGAAGTTCATCGTCGCGTGCGCCAGGTGGAGCGGGCAGCCGGCCGTCCTGGCGAGGGTCAGCATCTCCTCGTACGCGCGCAGGGCGCCCGCGCCGTACGAGCGGTGGTGCGGGCAGAAGTAGCCGCCGTGCGCGGCGACCACGCGGCACAGCTCCGCCAGCTCGGCGTCCGGCGCGTACATGCCCGGCGTGTACGTCAGGCCCGCCGACATGCCGACCGCGCCGTCCGCCATGCCCTCCGCGACCAGGCGCTTCATCTCCTCCAGCTCGCCGGGTGCGGCCGGGCGGTCCTCCCAGCCGACCGCCATCATCCGCACGGTGCCCTGCGGGACGAGGTAGGCCGCGTTGACGGCGACGCCCTGGTCGAGGCGGTCGAGGTACCCGCCGACCGTGCGCCAGTCGAACGTCACGTCCGAGCCGTCGCCGTTCCACCCCGCGATGAGCGTGCGCAGCGTGTCGAGGGTGCGGTCGTCGGCGGGCGCGTACGACAGGCCGTCCTGGCCGAGGACTTCGAGGGTGACGCCCTGAGCCGCCTTGGCCTCGTGGGCCGGGTCCGTGAGGAGGGCGAGGTCGCTGTGGGCGTGCATGTCGATGAAGCCGGGGGCGAGGGCGAGGCCGCTGGCGTCGAGGGTTCTCCTGCCCGTGAGCCGACTGCTGCCGGGGGGCCGTATCTCGGCGATGCGGCCCTCGGCGATGCCGATGTCCGCGAGGCGGGCGGAGCGCGTGCCCGTGCCGTCGATGAGGCGCGCTCCGCGCACGACCAGGTCCATGGTCCAGACCATACGTTGCCCTTGCGGGGGGCTGGGCTGCGGGGCGCTCCGGGGGTGCTTGTTGCGGTTCGCCGCGCGACCTTCTGCCCGTGGGGGCTGAGCGCGCAGTTCCCCGCGCCCCTTTCGCGGCGCGCCGGTGGGTGGGTCAGGGGCCGCCACGGGGCACCTCCTCGGAATGCGCGTTCGCCCTCTTACCGAGTTGGTGAGCTACTCCCAGCGCATTCCTGCGGGGGCACCCCGCACCGTCCCCCTCCGGGGTGTACGGCGGGCTCGCCGCCGATGGTGGTTGAGTCCCACAGGGGGACCGTCAGACGAAGTCTTACCTGCACGGGTGGTGCGGGTGGGAAACAGCCCGCGCCGCCAGGCGCGGGCACCGCGGGGGATGAGGTCCTAGAAGAACGTGCGGACGTACTCCGTGACCGTGCCGTCCGTCGTGGCGACGGGGATGAGGGGCCATTTGTCGAAGGTCGTGCAGGGGTGGGAGACGCCGAGGCTCACGAGGTCGCCGACCTGGAGGGGGTCGGTGGGGGGGACGTCGAGCCAGAGGTGCTGGTCGGAGATGCCGGTGACGCGGAGGTCGGCGGGGGCGGGGCGCGAACCGGTGGGGGTGCGGACGGTGAGGGGGGTGGGGAGGCCGAGGTCGTAGGGGGCGTCGCGCTTGCCCGCGTTGAGGAAGGCCTGCGTGGGGGAGGGGCGGGAGACGACCTGGGCCCAGAGGCGGAAGGCGGGTTCGAGGTGGCCGGGGACGCGGGTGAAGGGGGTGATGCGGGCGTAGTGCTGGTCGTCGTGGGTGACGTAGGCGCCGGAGCGGAGCAGCGGGAGGGCGGGGCGGGAGAGCGCGGGGAGGTCGGCGAAGACCTCGGCGACCGCGTCGAACCAGGCGGAGCCTCCCGCGCTGACGATGACGTGGTCGGTGTCGGCGAAGGCGCCGGTGGAGTCGAGGGTGGCGGCGAGGGCGGTGAGGCGGCGCAGCCACGCGCGGACGCGGTCGGGGTCGGCGGCGGGGACCTCGCCCTCGTAGCCGGCGACGCCGACGAGCCGCAGGTGGGCGGCGGCGGTCGCGGCCTCGGCGACGGCGAGGGCCTCCGCCTCGGTGCGGACGCCGGTGCGTGCGCCCTCGCCCGCGCCGAGTTCGACGACGACGTCGAGGGGGCGCCGGGAGCCCGCGGCGGCGAGGGCCGCGTCCATGAGGGCGACGCCGTGGACGGAGTCGACGTAGCAGACGAGGGTGAAGCCGGGGTCCGCGTCGAGTTCGGCGGCGACCTGGCGGAGGGCCGCGGGGTCGACGAGTTCGTTGGCGAGGAAGACCCGGGGGATCCCGAACGCGCGGGCCACGCGCAGCTGGTGGGGGACGGCGACGGTGATGCCCCAGGCGCCGTGGTCGAGCTGGCGGGCGAAGAGCCGCGGGGCCATGGACGTCTTGCCGTGCGGGGCGAAGGCGAGGCCGTGGTCGGTCGTCCAGCGTTCGAGCGCGGCGAGGTTGTGGTCGAGGGCTTCCGCGGAGAGGACGAGCAGCGGGGTGCTGAAGCCTCCGTCGGTCAACGAGCGGCGCTGGTCGGTGAGTTCGCCGACGGTGAGCCCGTCCGCGTCGGGCGGCAGCCCCTTGAAGCGGTGGTCGATCCGCTCGTCGCGGAGCGCGGCGACCCGTTCGGCGACTGTTGCGGCAACGGCGTCCATGCACCCTCCGTACCCCGCAAGGCGTTGCGTCATGTGCAACGGCCATTGCGTATCGTGTTTCGAGCTGTCTAACATCCGGTCCTGCGCCTGGTCAACGGCGGCAGACCCGTACCCGGACCCAGGGGAAGTGAACGTGAGCGTGACGCCGGACTTCGACGTCGTATGCCTGGGCGAGTCCATGGTCACTTTCGTGCCCACCACGGGCGGGCCGCTCGCGGACGTCCCCGCCTTCGAACGCGGTATCGGCGGCGCGGAGTCCAATGTCGCGTGCACGCTGGCGCGCGCCGGGCACACCGCGCGGTGGGTCAGCCGGGTCGGCGGCGACGGCTTCGGCGACCATCTCGTCGAGACGATCGCGGCCGCGGGCGTGGACGTCGGCGCGGTGCAGCGCGACCCGCACCGTCCCACCGGCATCTACTTCCGTACGGCGGGCGAGCGGGCCACGACGCTGGACGCCGCCCCCGGGCGTGCCGAGGTCGTCTACTACCGCAAGGGCTCGGCGGCCTCCGCCCTGTCGCCCGCGCTGGTGCAGCGGCGCGACGTGTGGGCGGGCCAGGTGCTGCACCTGACCGGCATCACCTGCGCCCTGTCGGCCACCTGCCGGGCGCTGATGCGGCGGCTCACCCACCGCGAACCGGGCCGCCCGCTGGTCTCCTTCGACGTCAACCACCGCCCCGCGCTGTGGCACGGCGCCGACCCGTGGCTGCTCGCCGAGCTGGCCAGGGGCTGCGACCTGGTGTTCGTCGGCGAGGACGAGGCGCAGGCCGCGTGGGGCCTGCCGGACGCCGACGCGGTACGGGCCGCGCTGCCGGAGCCCGCGACCGTCGTGGTCAAGCAGGGCGCGGGCGGCGCCACCGCCTTCAGCGGCGGGACGCGCGTGCACGTACCCGCCCCGGCCGTGGACGTCGTCGCGCACGTCGGCGCGGGCGACGCCTTCGCCGCCGGGTTCCTGTCCGCGACGCTGCGCGGGCTGCCGCTGCGCGACCGGCTGCGGCACGGCCACCTGCTCGCCGCCGCGGCCCTCACCGTGCCCGGCGACCTGGCCGTACCGCCCGCGCGCGGGCACGCCGACGCCCTCGCCGCCCTCGACGACACCGCATGGGGCAGACTGCGACTCGCGCCCGGCTGGACGGACCGGGCCGACGACCTGCTGGAGGAGGTGGCGCGGTGAGCCAGACCGTCGACCGGGCGCTGACCATCCTGCCGCTGCTCGCCGAGGGACCGGCGAGCCTGGAGCAGGTCGCCACCCGGCTCGACGTGCACAAGTCCACCGCGCTGCGGCTGCTGCGCACCCTGCACGAGCACGGCATGGTCTACCGCCAGCAGGACCAGCGCTACCGGCTGGGCGCGCGGCTCTTCGCGCTCGCCCAGCAGGCCGTCGAGTCCCTCGACATCCGCGGCGTCGCCCACCCGCACCTGGCCGCCCTCAACGCGCAGACCGGCCACACCGTGCACCTCGCCGTCTACGAGCAGGGCGAGGTCGTCTACATCGACAAGGTCGAGAGCCGCTACCCGGTGCGGATGTACTCGCGCATCGGCCGTCCGGTCGCCATCACCGTCGCCGCCGTCGCCAAACTGCTGCTCGCCGACCTGCCCGAGCCCGAGCGCCGGGACGTCGCCGAGCACCTCGACTACCCGCGCTACACGCCGCGTTCGACCCCGGACGCCGCCTCCTTCCTCGCCGAGCTGGCCCGCGTGCGCGAGCAGGGCTGGGCGAGCGACCTGGGCGGTCACGAGGAGTCCATCAACTGCGTGGGCGCGCCCGTGCGGGGGCCGGACGGGCGGGTGTGCGCGGCCATGTCCGTCTCCGCGCCCAACGTCGTGGTCGGAGCGGAGGAGTTGCTGCGGCTGCGGCCGCTGATCCTGCGCACCGCCGAGGCGATCGGCGCCGAGCTGTCCGGCGTCACGCCGTCCCCTCCCGCGTCAACCGCCGCCCCTGTGATGAAAGGTGCCACCTGATGAGCGAAGTGCCCGAGGCCGCTGTGAAGACGGCGATCACCCCGCCGACGCACACCGTGCCGCCCGCGAAGTTCTCGCACGGTGTCCGCAAGGGCAACATCCTGCAGGTCGCGGGCCAGGTCGGCTTCCTGCCCGCGCAGGAGGGCAGGCCGCCCACCCCGGCGGGTCCCGACCTGCGCGCCCAGGTCCTCCAGACCCTCGCCAACGTCCAGTCGGTGCTGGAGGCGGGCGGCGCGTCCTGGGAGGACGCGGTGATGGTCCGGGTCTACCTGACGGACACGGCCCACTTCGCCGAGTTCAACACCCTGTACGACGCGTACTTCGCCGCGCTGGCCGAGCCGCCCGCCGCCCGCACGACGGTGTACGTCGGCCTCCCGGCGGGCCTGCTGGTCGAGATCGACGCACTGGCCGTCCTGGGCTGACGCCCACCCGGCCGGGGGCCGCTCCGGGCTGCCCTCTGCGGAGGGCGGTGAGCGTTTTTCAGGGGCGCGGGGAACCGCGCGACCAGCCACCGACCGCCTGCACGTCGTCACCGGCCCGAAGGGGCAGTTCGGATCGTGCCGGACCACCGGCCGGTGGTGGGTTGCGCGCGCAGTTCCCCGCGCCCCTCAGGTTCTTCGGACTACGGCAGAGCGTGGACGTGCGGGCCCACCCCGTTGGACCAGGTGTTGCCGGCGGAGGCGTCCCAGTTCGTGGACCAGGTCATCGCCCCGCCGATGCCCGGCCAGGTGGTGGACGGCTTGAACGTGCCGCAGCCGGTGCCCTTCGCGAGGCAGTCGATCGCGTTGTTGACGACGCTCGGGCTCACGTAGCCCGAGCTCGCCGCGCTGGTGGACGCCGGGGTGCCGATGCCGACCTGCGCGGGGGACAGGCCCGCCTGGATCGCGGTGCAGGCGAGGGTGGTGATGAAGTCCACCGAGCCCTGGCTGTACACGCCGCCGTCGCAGCCGTTCATCGAACCGCTGTTGTAGTACTGCGTGTTGACGATCGTCAGGATGTCCTTGATCTTGAGCGCGGTGGCCAGGTAGTCACTGCCGGCCGACAGCATGTCGATCGTCTGCGGGGCCATCGTGATGACGAGGCCCGAGCCCGCCTTGGCGCTCAGCGCGCGCAGCGCCTGCGGCATGTAGGTGGAGTCGATGCCGTTCTCCAGGTCGATGTCGACACCGTTGAAGCCGTAGGTCTGCATGAGCGAGTAGACGCTGTTGGCGAAGTTGGTCGCCGAGGCCGAGTCCCGTACCGAGATCGTGCCGTTCTGGCCGCCGACCGAGACGATGACCTTCTTGCCCGCGGCCTGCTTCGCGGCGATGTCGGCCTTGAACTGCGCCTGGCTGTAGCCGAGCGACGGGTCGAGGGTGAAGGACACCGCGCCGGGCGTGCCGGTCGCGTCCGCGAAGGCGACGGCGATGATGTCGTACTGGCTCTGCACCTGCGCGATGGTCTGGACGGTCGCGCCGTTGTTGAAGTTCTGCCAGTAGCCGGTGACGACGTGCTTGGGCAGGTTTCCGGCCGGAGGCGTGGTGGGCGGGGTCGTCGGAGGCGTCGTCGGCGGGGTGGTGGGAGGCGTGGTCGGGGGAGTCGTGGGCGGGGTCGTCGGGGGAGTGGTCGGCGGGGTGGTGGCGCCGGCCGGGCCGGTGAGGCTGAAGTCGTCGGCGTAGTAGGCGGGCTGGCCGTACCAGCCGTGCACGTACACCGTCACGGACCTGGTGCTGGCGCCCGTGGTGAAGGTGGTGCTGAGCTGCTGGTACGAGGACGCGCCCGGGGTCCAGGTGGACGGGTCGGTGCCGCCGGTGCCGGTGGCGCCGATGTAGACGTAGCTGCCCTGGACGTACGCGCTCAGCGTGTACTGGGAGTTGGGCTGGACGCTGACGGTCTGCGAGCACTGGGAGTTGTCGGAGCCCGCCGGGGTGCCCTTGAGGGCGCCGGAGCCGGTGTGCACCGGGCTGGTGACGGCGGCGCCGCTGCCCGCGGTGCAGGTCCAGCCGGAAAGGCCGCTCTCGAAGCCGGAGTTGGCGACCAGGTTGGTGGTCGCGGCGCTGGCGCTGCCGGTGACGGCGAAGGCGGCGGCCGCGCCGACCACGGCCGTCGCGCTCAGCACGGCGACGGTGCGCTGCCTGGTGGACGTTCTGCGAGGGGCACGGCCCGCGTTATTCGCGTGCGATGCACGTTCCACGACTGCCTCCTGGGGGCAAGGAGTTGGGGGGTAGTGGGAGTGCGGAGAGGAAAGAACCCCGGGGTGGTCCCGGTAAGGGAGAAAGTTGGTCCAGACCAATTGGGTTGTCAAGACCTCTTGCCGACGGCCGGTGTTCACCTGTCCCGATCCGCAACTTTGCGCACCCAACTCGCTACCCATCGATAAGCTGACGACCGTAAAACGCCAGGCCGAGGGGGCCGTTCCGGCGGAAAGGGGGAGGTTCCGGATGCCGAGCGTCATCACGGTCACATCCGACGACCTCGCGCTGCCCCTGGAGCAGCACGTCGCCCAGGTCGCCGCCGCACTCGACGCCCACGGGCACGTCGTCGCGCTCGCGCCCGCCGAGGCCGACGACGCCGCCCGCCGCCGGCTGCACACCGTCCGCTCGGCCCTGGAGGCCGACCGGCTGGCCATCGTGCCGCTCGGCCTGCCGCCGCTGGCCCGCGTCCTGCTCGGCGAGCAGCTGCGCCAGCTCACCGGCACCGACCTCGGGCCCGGCGTACTCGCCGGGGCCGCCCGGCTGCTGTCGTACTACCTGCACTCCGGTGCGCTGCTCGGCTCCGTCAGCAAGCTCGACCGGGTGCCGGTCGGGGTCGGCAGCCACGTCAAGTCCCTCGTCCCCGGGCGGCACTTCGCCGTCCTCGCGCACCCCGAGCCGTACATCGGCGAGGCCGAACCGGCCGCCGTACCGCCCGGTCCGGGCTACATGACGCAGCTCGCGCTCGCGGGCAAGGGCCTCGACCCGGGCTGGATCACCGGGCCGCTGGCCGCGGCCTGGCGCTCCCAGCACGTCCGCGAGGTGCCGCTGCCGCCGGACTCCGCCCGCTGGTGGGGCACCGGCAAACTCGTCGAGTTCACCGCCTACATCGCCGACGTCGGCATGCTCTACCAGCTCGTCACCTCCGTCCGGCGCGACACCTGCACCTGGTGCGGGCTCGAAGTCATCGGCGACCAGTGCCTGTTCTGCGCCACCCGGCTGGGCGACCGCAACGCCCCCGCCAAGCACGCCGCGGACCCGCGAGGACGGTCCGTGGAAACCCCGCGCCGCCCCCAACTCGAACCCCACAAGCGATAGGTGCGACCGCACATGAACTCACGTCAGCGCCGTGGCGTCGTCCTGCTGGTGGTCTCCGCCGTGTGCGCGGTCGCCGCCTTCGCCGGAGTGCTCGCGGTCGTCAACGACGCGCGCTCCGAGGTCGGTTCGAAAGTCACCGCGTACGAGCTGACCAAGGACGTCCCCGCCTACCAGCAGCTCGACACCTCCGACGTGCGCCAGGTGCAGGTGCCCTCGCGCTGGCTGCCGGACACCGCGGTCCGCGACCTCGCGGAGGTCCACGGCAAGATCGCCGCGGTCGCGCTCGCCAAGGGGTCGCTCCTGCAGACCGACATGGTCGCGCCACGTCCCGAACTCAAGCCCGGCCAGATGGAGATCGCCATCATGATCGACGCCGAGACGGGCGTCGCGGGCAAGATCACCCCGGGCGCGCGGGTCAACATCTTCGCCACCTTCGCGGGCAAGACCGACACCGCGCCGGACGTCTCGCGCATCATCGTCGCGGGCGCGCAGGTCGTTGACGTCGGCGAGATCAAGGCCTTCGACAAGGACGCCGAATCCCAGCGGCAGTCCACCGAGGGCGTCCCCATTACCTTCGCGCTCGACGCCGAGGACGCCCAACGCGTCGCCTACGCCGAGTCGTTCGCCGAACACGTCCGGCTCGCCCTGGTCGCGCCCGGCGACACCGCCGCCCCGCCCGCCGACTCCCGCAACTACACGCTGTCCGGCGACACCGCGGGCGGCGGGGGAGGTGCCCGGCCGTGACCGTCCGCATCGTCGCCGCCACCTCCGACCAGGACGCCGCCCGCGCCCTGCTCGGCCTCCTCGCCCAGCTCCCGGGCGCCGAACCGGCCCCCGCGCTGCCCGACTCCGGCTCGCTGCTCGACCTGCTCGCGCGCGCCGCCGAAGCGGGCGTCGACGAACTGCCCGAGGTCGTCATCGTCCACGAGACGATCGGCCCGATGCCCGCCCTGGACCTGGTCCGCGACATCGCGCTGCGCTTCCCCGCGGTCGGCGTCGTCCTGCTCACCCCCGACACCGGCCCCGCCGCACTCGCCGCCGCGATGAACTCCGGCGCCCGCGGCGTCGTCGGACTCCCGCTCGCCTATGACGAGTTGGGCGCCCGCGTGGAAGCCGCCGCGACCTGGGCCGGGGGCGTACGACGGCACCTCGGGCCGCAGCGCGCCGCAGCGCTGCCCGCCGTGGCGGGCGGCACCGTGGTGGCCGTCGCGGGCGCCAAGGGCGGCGTCGGCACGACCGTCACCGCCGTCCACGTCGCCCTCGCCGCGCTCGCCTCCGGCCGCTCCACCGCACTGGTCGACCTCGACCTCCAGGGCGGCGACGTCGCCTCCTACCTCGACGTGCAGTTCCGCCGCTCCGTCGCCGACCTCGCCGACATCGCCGACGTCTCCTCGCGCGTCCTGCACGACGCCATGTACGTCCACGAGTCCGGCCTCGCCCTGCTCCTCGCCCCCGCCGACGGCGAACGCGGCGAGGAGGTCACCGACCGCGCCGCCCGCCTCGTCCTCACCGCGCTGCGGCAGCGCTACGAGGTCGTCGTCGTCGACTGCGGCACCCAGATCACCAGCGCGAACGCGGTCGCCGTCGAGGTCGCCGACACCGCGGTGCTCGTCACCACCCCCGACGTCGTCGCCGTACGCGCCGCCAAGCGCATGGTGCGCATGTGGGACCGGCTCCAGGTCCGCAAGCCCCAGGACACGGTGGCCGTCGTCAACCGCCACACCCGCACCACCGAGATCCAGCCCACCCTCGTCGGCCGCATCACCGGCACCCGCATCGCCACGTCCGTGATCCCCGCCGCCTTCCGCGAACTCCAGCCCGTCATCGACGCGGGCCGCCTCCACGACCTCGACACCCGCTCCACGGTCAAAGCCGGCATCTGGGCGCTGGCCGGTGAGATCGGCGTCGTCACCGGCGCGACACTGCCCGCACCGCGCGGCAAGAAGTCCCGCCGCGAACGCCGCGACGCCGCGGGCGCGGGCAAGGGCGACCGGGGGGAGCGCGGCGACCGAGGCCAGGTGACCCTGGAGACCCTCGGCATGACGCCGATCATCCTCATCACCCTCATCCTCGTGTGGCAGGCCGTCCTCGCCGGCTACACCTTCACCCTCGCGGGCAACGCGGCCGACGAGGCCGCGCGCGCCGCCGCCGTCGCCGCGGACCCGCAGGCCGCGGCGACGGCCGCCGCGAAGTCCGACCTCCCCGGCGCGTGGGCCGACCCCGCGGGCGTCGACACGGCGGTCTCCGACAGCACGGTTTCGGTGACCGTGACGCTCAAGGTCCCGGTCCTCTTCCCGGGCGCGATCGACTTCCCGGTCAAGGTCCACGGCCACGCCCGCATCCCCCGCGAACGGCCCGCGGGATGAGCCCCCCGCGGCCCGTGAGGGCAACCACGCGCCCGCGCCGGGGGGCGCCCCGCAGGGGCGCGGGAAACTGCGCGAGCAACCCACCACCGGCCGGTGGTCCGGTACGGACCGTACTGCCCCTTTCGGTCGGTGGCGGAGTGCGGCGCCGTCTGCGCTGGGCGCGCAGTTCCCCGCGCCCCCTAACGCTCGCCCGGCGCGGCATGCGCACCCTTCCCGGGTGCGGCCGGCGGACGGGGGAGCGGGGCGTGGCCTCGCTCGAATACCTCGGGATGCTCCCGTTCCTGCTGCTCATCGCCCTCGCGGGGATACAGCTCGGCCTCGTCGCCTACTGCGGCGAACAAGCCGGGACGGCCGCCCGCGCGGCAGCGCGCACCGCCGCGCTGCCGCCCCCGGACGGCGGGACGGGCGCCGGGACGCAGGCCGGGAACGACGCCGTCAGCAGCTGGCTGACGGCCAGGATCGGCTGGCGCTCGGACCCGGACTCGTACACCGCGACCGCGAAGGTCGACGTGCCCTCCGTGCTGCCCGGCGTGCACCTGTTCGGGCCCGTGTCGCGTTCCGCGACCATGCCGAGGGAGGACACCGCCCCATGAGCCTGCGCGCGCGCCTGGCCGCCGACGAGCCCACCCCGCAGACGCAGGAGAGCCACCTCGTCGCGGTCTACCGGGCCAAGCTGCTCCAGGAGATCGACCTCGCCGAGATGTCGACGCTCGCACCCGCCGAGCGCCGGGCACGGCTGGAGCGGGTGCTCGGGCACATCATCAGCCGCGAGGGCCCGGTGCAGTCGACCGCGGAGCGGGCCGCGCTGATCCGCCGGGTCGTGGACGAGGCGCTGGGCCTGGGCATCCTGGAACCGCTGCTGGAGGACGCGTCGATCACCGAGATCATGGTGAACGGCCCGGACCGCATCTACGTCGAGCGCGGCGGCCGCATCGAGCAGGTCGCCGCCCGCTTCTCGTCCGCCGAGCAACTGCTCCAGACCATCGAGCGCATCGTGTCGACCGTCAACCGCCGGGTGGACGAGTCGAATCCGATGGTCGACGCGCGCCTGCCGTCCGGCGAGCGCGTCAATGTCGTCATCCCGCCGCTCGCGCTGACCGGGCCGACGCTCACCATCCGCCGCTTCCCGCGCGCGTACACGCTCAAGGAGCTGATCGGGCTCGGCACGCTCGACGAGCACATGCTGCTGCTGCTGGCCTCGCTGGTGCGCGCGAAGCTCAACATCATCGTGAGCGGCGGCACGGGCTCGGGCAAGACGACGCTGCTGAACGCCCTGTCGGGGCTGATCCCGGACGGCGAGCGGATCATCACCGTCGAGGACGCCGCCGAACTCCAGCTCCAGCAGGAGCACGTGATCCGGCTGGAGTCGCGCCCGCCCAACGTCGAGGGCGAAGGCCGGGTCACCATCCGGGACCTGGTACGCAACAGCCTGCGCATGCGCCCGGACCGGATCATCGTCGGCGAGGTCCGCGGCGGCGAGACGCTGGACATGCTCCAGGCCATGTCCACCGGCCACGACGGCTCGTTGGCCACCGTGCACGCCAACTCCGCGGAGGACGCGGTGCTGCGGCTCCAGACGCTGGCGTCGATGAGCGAGGTCAAGATCCCCTACGAGGCGCTGCGCGACCAGATCAACAGCGCAGTCGACGTCATCGTGCAGCTCAACCGGCACATCGACGGCACGCGCCGGATCGCCGAGATCGCCGTACTGTCCTCGCGCGGCCGCGACGTCTTCCGGCTCACCTCCGCGACCCGCTTCCGCGTCGAACCACTGGGCGTCGACCGCATCGTCCGCGGCTGGTACGAACACCGGCCCCTGCCACGGGAGATCGGCGAACGGCTCTACCTGGCCGGCGAACACGTGCCCGCCGCCTTCGGGGTGGGCGAGAGCGAACTCGAACTCGACAGCCGGGAGGCCAAGTGAGCGCGTTCCAGGCCCTCGTGGCGTCCGCGGCAGGCGCTCCGCCCGCTCCGCCCGGGAGTGCTCCGTCCCACCTCGCCGCGAACGGGCGCAACTTCGCCGGAGGCCCCTACCCGCTGCTGGTCCTCGGCGTCACGCTGCTCGCCCTGGTGCTCGCGGTGTGGGGCCTGCACGCGTGGCGCGGGGGCCGCGCCGACCGCGCCGCACTCGTCGAACGGCTCGCCGCCGAACTGGGCGCCGCGGGCGAGGAGCGCGGTACGACGGTGCCCTTCGCGCGGCTCGACCGCCGGGTGCGCCGCTACGCGTGGGGCCGCAGGCTCGCCGGGCAGCTCGCCGCCACCGGCACCGACCTCACACCCGGGCAGTTCACGGCCGCGTCGGTCGGCGTCGTGATCGGGGCGTGGGTCGCCGCGTGGGTGGTCTTCGCGCCGTTCTTCGGGCCGATCGCCGCGCTCATCGCGGGCTGGACGGCGTACTCCTTCCTGGAGTGGCGCCGCCGGGTGCGCACCGAGCGCTTCATCGCCCAACTCCCGGACCTGGCCCGTGTGCTGGCCAACGCCACACAGGCCGGGCTGGCGCTGCGCACCGCCGTGTCGATGGCCGCGGAGGAGCTGGACGCGCCCGCGGGCGAGGAGTTGCGCCAGGTCGCCGACGCGATGGCGCTCGGCCACTCCGTCGAGGACGCCCTCGGCGAGCTGCAGCAGCGGCTGCCGAGCCGCGAACTGGTCGTGCTGGTCTCCACGCTGGTGCTGTCCAGCCGGGCGGGCGGCTCCGTCGTCGAGTCGCTGCGCAACCTCACCGTCACCCTGGAGGAGCGCAAGGAGACCCGGCGCGAGATCCGCACCCAGATGTCGCAGGTCACCGTCACCGCCTACGCGGTCCCGGTCATCGGCCTCGGCTCGCTCTTCCTGCTGGACCGCATCATGCCCGGCTCGCTGAGCGCCATGACCGGCTCGAACGTCGGCCGGATCTGCGTGCTGATCTCCCTCGGGCTGTACGTCGTCGGCTTTGCCCTGATCCGCCGGATGTCGAGGATCGACATATGAGCACCAGCACCATGACCCTCGCCGGCCTCGGGCTCGCCCTCGCCCTGGCCGCCTGCGCGGTCGGCGTCGTCCACGCGGTGGGCCTGCTGCGCTCCGAGGCCAGGCTCCCCGACGACCTCGCGCTCGCCCTGGAGGTCGGCAGCACCCGCACCACCCGCACCGGCAACGCCATCGACCGGCTCGGCATCCGCTGGGCCCCGCTGGTGATGCGGCTCATGGGCCCCGCCCGCGTCGCGAAGATGCGCGCCCGCATCGAACACGCGGGCCACCCGCACGGGTTGACCGTCGAGCGGTACGCCGCCCGGCGCGCGGTCTACGGCATCCTCGGCGGCCTCACCGCGCTGCTGCTCATCACCCGCGGCAACTGGTTCCTGGCCCTGCTGCTGCTCGCCTACGGCTGGTTCTGGGCGGACCTCGGCCTGTGGCTGGCCGTCCGCCGCCGCCGCGACGACATCGAACGCACCCTGCCCGACTTCCTCGACGTCCTCGCCGTCGTCGTCAGCGCGGGCCTCGGCTTCCGGCAGGCCCTGGAACGCGTCAACGCCGTCTACGACGGCCCGTGGTCCGACGAGATCCGCATCGCCCTGCGCCAGATGGACGTCGGCGTCAGCCGCCGCGACGCCTTCGACCAGCTCCGCAAGCGCAACCGCAGCGACCAGGTCGGCCAGTTCGTCACCGCCCTCCAGCAGGGCGAGGAACTCGGCGCGCCCATCGCCCGTACGCTGCTCCAGATCGCGACCGACATGCGCCGCACCGAGGCCCAGAACGCCCGCCGCCGCGCCGCCCGCATGGTCCCGCGCGCCACCGGTGTCATCACCGTGCTGCTCGTCCCGGCGACGATGATCCTGCTCATCACCGGCACCGTCATCGGCTCGCAGATCCACTTCGGCGACATCTTCGGCGGCGGCGGTGAGTGAGGCGGCCGCGGCGGCGGCCGAAACGGTGATCAAGCTGCGACGGACCGCGACCAACCGGCATGCTGTAAGGGCCACTTGTCCGCCGGGTCACCCGGTGGGCGATTGGCGCACGACCGGCTGCGAATGCCCGAGGTTCGGGTGTACCTTTGCATTCGCAACCATATTTGCACCTGCAATCCGGATTGACCCGCTGCGGACGACAACCGACCACCAGCGAGAGGCGGTGCACCGTGACCACCATCCCCGACCCCGACGGGCACCCCACGGCCACCGCCACACGTACCACCAGCCAGGTGACAAAGGATGGGGCGAACAATCATGACCAGGTGGGCACTCCAGCGCTACACCACCGCCGAGATCTGGCTCCGCACCCGCACGGACCGCGCGACCGAGCGCCTCTCGGCCCGCCTGACCACCCGCTCGGACCGCGGCCAGACGTCGTTCGAGTACCTGGGGATCGCGGTGGTGATCGCGGTGATCATCGGGGTGCTGGCGACCACCAGCATCGGCGACGCCATCCAGAAGGCGATCCTCAAGGCCATCCGCAAGATCTCCGGCGGCGGCAACTAGCGCTCGGGTTGCGGCGGGACGACGGTCAGACGATCGGGCTGTACATCGTGGCGCTCACGGCGCTCTTCTTCCTGGCGTTCGCCTACTTCGCGGTGGGCCAGGCGGCCGTGTCCAGGAACACGACGCAGACGGCGGCGGACGCCGCGGCGCTCGCCGCCGCGCGCGAGGGCCGGGACGCGCTGCACGACGCCGTACTGACCGCGCTCGGCTCCGGGGACCCGCTGGCGCTCAAGGCGCTGCTCGCGCACTCGCCGCAGGACGTCGCGGCCGCGTGCGGGAAGGCTTACGCCTTCGCCGCGGACAACGACGCCAAGGTGGACGACTGCGGTCTCGCGCCGGGCGCGCAGCTCGGTTTCACGGTGAAGGTCACCTCGCGCTCCTCGGTGGGCCGTTCGGTGGTCAAGGGCAGCGAGAACGTCTACCCGACCGCCGAGGCGACGGCGGTGGTGGAGCCCCGCTGCACACTCGACGGGCTCGACGGCACCGCCGTCCGGCTGGCCTGCGACCAGGGCAGCCGGACGGTCGATCCGACGGCGGGCGGGTTCGTACTCGACCTGTCGGCTCTCTACACGGTTCATCTGAGCAAGTGAGGCGGTCGGTCCAGCGGTGAGGGAACGGGGAACGATGAGGAAGCGGCACCAAGCGCCGCTCGCCGTCGCGCTGACGGCGACGGCGGCGGTCGTGCTGGCGGGCTGCGGCGGCGGGTCGGGCGGCAACGACGACAAGCCCCCCGCGCAGTCGGGCACGTCGGGCGCCAGGAGCGGCGGCAAGGCGACCGCGTCCGGCGGCGACACCCCCTCGGCCACGCCGACCACGGTGCTCGCCCAGGTCAAGGGGGAGGCGGGGATGACCATCACGATCAACTCGGCGACCCGCGACTCCGGCGGTTTCGTCACCGTCCAGGGCGTGGTCACCAACAACGGCGACGAGGCGTTCGACGCCGTCGACTGGCGCGGCCCGGAGACCGAACTGGTGCCCTCCGGCCCCTCCGTGGCGGGCGCGGTCCTCGTCGACCCGGCCGGGAAGAAGCGGTACTACGTCCTGCGGGACACCGGCGGGATGTGCCTGTGCACCATGGGCCTGGTCGACATCGAGCCCGAGGAGACCCGGCCCTTCTTCGCGCAGTTCCCCGCCCCGCCGCAGACGACCACGCAGGTGGACTTCGAACTCCCCACCATGCCCCCCGCCAAAATCACCATCTCCGAGGGGTGATCCGGATGAAGCCCGCGGCGGCAGCCGCAAGTATCACGCTCAGTGTCGTCCTGCTGGCCGGCGGCACCGCCGTGGCCGTCGCGCCCGCGGCGGGGGCGGCCGGGGCGGACGCCGGGACGCCCACCGCGCCGCCCGCGCCCGGGGACGGGAACCAGGGGCAGGGGCAGGGGTCGGGCGAGCACATCGACGCGAGCTCGCCGAACCTGCGGCTGCCCGAGGGGTCGAAGCTCGCTCCGGCGAAGGTGCTGGACATCGTGTCGGTGTCGGACGAGTCGTCCGTCGCCGCGGACCAGCCGGAGCAGCGCGAGGAGACGTCGAACGCGACGGTCACCTACGCGCTCCAGTCGGAGGTCGCCTTCGCGAAGAACAGCGCGAAACTGTCGGCCGCGGCGACGTCCCGTGTGCAGGCGATCGCGGCGGACATCAACGCCCGGCACGTCACGTCACCCATCCGTGTCTTCGGATTCACGGACGATCTGGGGAGCAGTGAGCACGGCGTGACGCTGTCGCGACAGCGCGCGCAGGCGGTCTACCAGGTGCTGGCCGCGGCCCTGGGAAGCGCCGGTGACGCATCCCACACCTTCCAGGTCCGCGGCTACGGCGAGGACTATCCGATTGCGGACAATTCCACCGAAAGCGGCCGCCAGCAGAACCGCCGCGTGGAAATCACCTTCACTCCTCCTGCCGCGTAACGTGCGGGATGGGGCCCGAGACGCGGTACGGTGTAACTCCCCCCCTCGGGCCGGTTCGCTCTCCCCCCCTGCGAACCGGCCCGTTTTCTTTGCCCGCGTCCCCGCGGGCCGCCGCGCCCCGTGCCGGGCGCCCCGCTCAGTCGAAGGCGGCCGCCCGCAGCGGGCGGTAGGCGAGGCCCAGGGAGCGGTAGAGGCGCAGCGCCGCGGTGTTGTCGTCGTCGACGACGAGCGCGGCCGTGCCGTATTCCGCCAGTGCCTCGGCCAGGACGAACGCGCACACCCGGCGGCCGAGCCCCCGGCCGCGCGCGGCCGGGGCGGTGGCGACGCCCGCGAGCAGGCCCACCGTGGGGGCGCACCAGGCGAGGGCCGCGACGGCGAGCGGCGTGCCGGAGTCGTCGGCCAGGACGCCGGCCCAGCGGTCGGCGGCGCCGGGGCGGCCGGGGCAGGCGTAGGACTCGGGGAAGGCCTGTTCGAGCAGCGAGGTGACGGCGGGCGCGGCGGCGGGCGGCAGCCAGCGCGCGGAGCCGTCCGGCGGGACGGCGGGGGAGCCCGTGCGGTGCATCCAGCCGAAGCCGGAGGTGGGGCGCAGGGCGGGTTCGGCGTGGACGAGGGCGTCGACGAGGCCGCGGTCGCCGAACACGCGGTAGCCGCGGCCGATCTCGCCGACGACGTCACGGGCGAGCGGTATCGCCTCCGCGGCCGGGCCGGTCACCACGAGCCGGTCGCGCATCGACAGTCCGGGGGCGGCGACCGCGAGGGCCGCGCCGCGCCGGAAGATCCGCGCGGTCTCGCGGTCGCGCGCGGCCCAGCGGCACAGCTCGTCGTCGGAGGGAAGCGGGTCGTACGGGGCGATCTCGTCTGTGACGGCCGTTCCGGCGGCCGGTCCGATGTGCATTCTGCATGCCTATCAGCCGGGCGGGGGAGCGTGCACGGCGGTTTGCCGCAATGAGAGGGAGCGGTAACCGTCAGCGCCCCTGATCGTCAGCTGACACCTCAAGCGTCACCCCGCGCCGCACCCCCCACCGGGCGAACGCCCCGGCCTCCGCCTCCAGTACATGGCGGGCCCGCAGCCGCGGACGGCCGACCCGGCCCGGCGGCATCGTGCGCACCGCGCGGACCCGCAGCCGCCGGTCCAGGTAGGCCACGTCGATCGCGAAGCGCATCCGCACCGTGTGCACGCTCGACGCGGGGGTCAGCAGCAGCGCCCCCTCGATGCCCTCCGTGCCCAGCAGCCCCCGGGTGCGGGCGCGGTAGGAGGCGGCGACGCGCAGCGGCACGTCGCCCTCCGGGGTGCGCAGGGTGGCGGCGCCGTCGCGCCAGCGCCGGTGCATGGGCCCTCCTCGGCAGTCCTCGGCGATCCGCGGCGATCCGCCCCGCCCCCGTCCCCCGGCCGGGACCGGGCGTGTACGGTCGGCGTTCGTGCATGTCTATCCGATAGTGGCCGCGGCCGTCTGGGGAATGGCGAGCGGGCTGCTGCTGCCGCGGGCCGCGCACCGGCTGGCGGTGCCGTCCGGCGAACCGTGGGCCGCGGGCTGCCGCGCCGGGCATCCGCTGCCCGCGGGGCCGCGCGGCTGGGTGGGGCCCGCGCACTGCGCCGGGTGCGACGGCTCCGGGCGGGTGTCCGTGGGGGGCCTGCTCCCGGCGGTGCTGTGCGCCGCGCTGTGCGCGGGGGTCGCCGCGGTGGCCGGGGCGCACCCGGAGCTGGTGGTGTGGCTGCTGCTGATACCCGTCGGGCTCGCGCTCGCGCTGGTGGACGTACGCGTCTTCCGGCTCCCCGACGTCCTGACGCTGCCCGCGCTGGGCGGTACGGCGGCGCTGCTGGGCGGCGCGGCGCTGCTGCCGGGGCACGAGGGGTCGTGGCCGCGGGCGCTGCTGGGCGCGGTCGCGCTCGGTGTCCTCTATATGGTGCTCTTCCTCGTCAACCCGGCGGGCATGGGCTTCGGCGACGTCAAGCTCGCTCCCACGCTGGGCCTGGTCCTCGGCTGGTACGGCTGGACGTCCGTCGTGCGGGGCACGCTCGCCGCGTTCCTGCTGGGCGCGGTGGTGGGCCTCGGCCTCCTCGCGACGGGCCGCGCGCACCGCAAGACGCCGATCCCCTTCGGCCCCTTCATGCTCGCCGGGTCCGCGCTGGCCCTGCTCCTGACCTGACCTCGCTCCGGGGTGCCCCTTGCGACGGGCGCCGCGACCGGCCCGGACGACACCGTGAGGTCCCGGGACGGCCCGGCGGGGCACCCCCGTGGGGCACCCCGCGAACCGAAGATCAGCCCCAGAGGTTGACGCCCTCGGGCTCGACGGCGTGGCTGTCGATCTCCGCCAGCTCCTCCGGGGTCAGCGGCGCCGAGCCGACCGCGGCGACGTTCGCCTCCAGCTGGGCCACCGACGACGCGCCGATCAGCGCGGACGTGACCCGCGGGTCACGCAGCGCCCACGACAGCGCGAGCTGCGCGAGGGACTGGCCGCGCCCGGCCGCGACCTCGTTCAGGGCCCGCAGCCGCGTGACGGTCTCCTCGTTGACGAGCGAGGGGTCGAGCGACTTGCCCTGCGCCGCGCGCGAGCCCTCCGGGATGCCGCCGAGGTAGCGGTCGGTGAGCAGGCCCTGGGCGAGCGGCACGAAGCCGATGCAGCCCATGCCCTCGTCCTCCAGGACGTCGAGCAGGCCCTCGGTCTCGATCCACCGGTTGATCATCGAGTACGACGGCTGGTGGATGAGCGCGGGCACCCCCAGGCCGCGCAGGATCCGCGCGGCCTCGCGGGTCTGCTCGGGGCCGTACGAGGAGATGCCGACGTACAGCGCCTTGCCCTGCTGGACGGCGGACGCGAGCGCGCCCATCGTCTCCTCCAGCGGGGTCTCCGGGTCGTAGCGGTGCGAGTAGAAGATGTCGACGTAGTCCAGGCCCATGCGGCCCAGCGACTGGTCGAGCGAGGCGAGCAGGTACTTGCGGGAGCCCCATTCGCCGTACGGGCCGGGCCACATGTCGTAACCGGCCTTGGTGGAGATGACCAGCTCGTCGCGGTAGGGGCGGAAGTCCTGGGCGAAGAGCGTGCCGAAGTTGGCCTCGGCGGCGCCGTAGGGCGGGCCGTAGTTGTTGGCGAGGTCGAAGTGCGTGACGCCGAGGTCGAAGGCGCGGCGCAGGATCGCCCGCTGCGAGTCGAGGGTGCGGTCGTCGCCGAAGTTGTGCCACAGGCCGAGCGAGATCGCGGGCAGCTTGAGTCCGCTGCGGCCGGTCCGGCGGTATTCCATGCCGGCGGAGTAGCGCTCTTCGGCGGCGCGGTAGAGGTTTCTGATGTTCACAGGTTCTCCTTATCACGGCCGGTTTAACCGCTTACTGCCAGGCGCCCGCAGGCCGTACATGCCGTGCGGGGCGGCCTGCCGCGCCACGACCCGGTTCGTCCGGACGGCCTTTCGGGCAGTACCCTGGCGCCCGTCGACGATGCGCAGGAGGGGCTGGTACGCGATGAAGCTGCGCGACCTGGTGTACGGGCTGTACTCCCGCAGGGTGGAGCGCCGGCTCGACGTGGCGCAGGCCCCCAAACACATCGGTGTGATCCTCGACGGCAACCGGCGCTGGGCGAAGGCGGCCGGCGGCACCGCGGAGCAGGGCCACCAGGCGGGCGCGGACAAGATCTCCGAGATGCTGGGCTGGTGCGAGGAGACCGGTGTCGAGGTGGTCACCCTGTGGCTGCTGTCCACCGACAACTTCGACCGCCCGCCGGAGCAGCTCGTCCCGCTGCTGGGCATCATCGAGGACTGCGTCGCGGGCCTGGCGGCGACCGGCCGCTGGCGGGTGCACCACGTGGGCACGATGGACCTGCTGCCGGACCGTACGGCGGCGGTGCTCAAGGAGGCCGAGCAGGACACCCACGGCATCGACGGCCTGCTGGTCAACGTCGCCGTCGGCTACGGCGGCCGGCAGGAGATCGCCGACGCGGTGCGCTCGCTGCTGTACGAGCACGCGAGCCGCGGCACCACGATCGAGGACCTCGCCGAGATCCTGGACGTCGAGCACATCTCGGACCACCTCTACACCCGCGGCCAGCCGGACCCCGACCTGGTGATCCGCACCTCGGGCGAGCAGCGGCTGTCCGGATTCATGCTGTGGCAGAGCGCGCACTCCGAGTACTACTTCTGCGAGGTCTTCTGGCCCGCCTTCCGCAAGGTGGACTTCCTGCGGGCCCTGCGCGACTATGCCGCGCGGCATCGCCGCTACGGAGCGTAACGCTCTGGCGCTGATGCGCTGACCTGGACAAAAAGGGCTGTTGCGGGCGGGATGTGCGGAGTTACCGTGACATCTGTCGCGACCGCATCGGCGCCGCGGCGCCGATGAGCGGACCGTGACCGGATCATGACCGTCGGATGACTGTCATATGCATCCGCATGGGTACCGGAATTCCAGGGCATACCACTGGCAGACCGGCATCCGGCCCACGGCTGCCGGATTTGCAGCCTCACCTCTCCCCGAGGGGGTTCGTCCACACGTGGTGACCAGCAAGAATCGCCGTGTTCACGACCGGCGCACGTACGTACTCGACACCAGCGTGCTGCTCGCCGACCCCAATGCCTTCACCCGCTTCGACGAGCACGAGGTCGTGCTCCCGGTCGTCGTGGTGACGGAGTTGGAGGCCAAGCGCCACCACCCCGAGCTGGGGTACTTCGCCCGCCAGGCCCTGAGGTTGCTCGACGAGCTCCGGATCCGCCACGGACGGCTGGACGCGCCGCTCCCGATCGGCGACTTCGGCGGCACGCTCCGCGTCGAGCTGAACCACTCCGACCCCGGGGTCCTCCCCGCCGGTTTCCGGCTCGGCGACAACGACTCGCGGATCCTCGCCGTCGCCCGCAACCTCCAGGCCGAGGGGTACGACGTCACCGTCGTCTCCAAGGACCTGCCGCTGCGGGTCAAGGCGTCCTCCGTCGGCCTGCTGGCCGAGGAGTACCGCGCGGAGCTGGCGATCACCTCCGGCTGGACGGGCATGGCCGAGCTGCTGGTGGCCGCCGAGGACGTGGACGCGCTGTTCGCCCAGGAGTCGATCGCGCTCCCGGAGGCGGCCGAACTGCCGGTGCACACCGGCCTGGTGCTCCAGTCCGAGCGCGGCAAGGCGCTGGGCCGGGTCACCGCCGACGGGCGGGTCAAGCTCGTGCGCGGCGACCGGGAGGCGTTCGGCATCCACGGGCGCAGCGCCGAGCAGCGTGTCGCGCTGGATCTGCTGCTGGACCCGGAGATCGGCATCGTCTCGATGGGCGGCCGGGCCGGCACGGGCAAGTCCGCGCTCGCGCTGTGCGCCGGGCTGGAGGCGGTGCTGGAGCGCCGCCAGCACCGCAAGGTGATGGTCTTCCGGCCGCTGTACGCGGTGGGCGGCCAGGAGCTGGGCTACCTGCCCGGCACCGAGGCCGAGAAGATGAGCCCGTGGGCGCAGGCCGTCTTCGACACGCTGTCGGCGGTCAGCTCCAAGGAGGTCATCGAGGAGGTGGTGGCCCGCGGCATGCTGGAGGTGCTGCCGCTCACCCACATCCGCGGCCGCTCGCTGCACGACGCCTTCGTGATCGTCGACGAGGCGCAGTCGCTGGAGCGCAACGTGCTGCTGACGGTGCTCTCCCGTATCGGCTCCGGCTCCCGCGTCGTCCTGACCCACGACGTGGCGCAGCGCGACAACCTCCGGGTGGGGCGGTACGACGGGGTGGTGGCGGTGGTCGAGAAGCTGAAGGGCCACCCGCTGTTCGCCCATGTGACGCTCTCGCGTTCCGAACGGTCCCCCATCGCCGCCCTGGTGACGGAGATGCTGGAGGACGGCGTCGGCTGAGCCGCGGCCGCCCGCCGGACGCCGATACGGCCTTGGTCCGGTTTGGCCCGCATCCGGTACGAGTTGAGGCTGCTGCGCCCCGCGAAAGGGGCGCAGCAGCTTAGCGTTTCGGGGCCGCCGCGTCCGGAATTCACCGCGCATTAGCCGATGTGAGCTTTGCCACTCAACCGGAAATTGCCGCGCGGCGTCTGCGTACGGCAGGGTGTGAGGCTGTCAGGCCCCGCTCATGGCACCTCCGTACCCCCCGGGGAACGGGACAGCACCACCGGACAAGTCAACATCGACCGCCATGAGCCGCCCGAGCACCACGCGAATCCGGAACGGACTTCGCACCGGGCCAGACCCCCGTGACCGACCCGGCCCGTACGGCGGACCGGAGCAGGGGGCCGTGCCAGGGGCACGATTTCGTCCGTGCGGTCACCAAGCGGGCGATGCCGGAAGGAAACCGTGTGAGCCGGATCTCGGTCCGGGGATTCGCGGTGGCGTCAGCCACTGCGGTCACCACTGTGGGCGCCGTTGTGGGCGTCGCGTCGGGCGCCGACCAGGGCGGGTCCAACGAACCCGTCGAGGCTGCCGGGACGACGACCCTCCTCGCTGACATCCCGGCTGGACAGCAGGTCCAGCAGGCGTCGTTGACTGAGCAGGTGCAAGCCCAGTCGGACGCTGCCGACGCACATGCGCGGCAGGGCGCGGAGCAGGCAGCCCGCGTGCAGGCGGCCAAGGACGCCGCGGCCAAGAAGAAGGCGGCGGACGCGGTCGCGGAGAAGGAGCGGCTGAAGAAGCTCGCCGCGGGCAAGGGCGACCCCAACGCAAGCTTCCCGACCCAGCCGTCGTACACCATCGCCGAGGTCCAGGCGATGGCCAAGCAGATCGTCGGCAGCGGCCAGTACGCCTGCTTCTCCAACATCGTCTCGCACGAGAGCGGCTGGCGGTACACCGCCCAGAACCCCTCGTCGAGCGCCTACGGTCTCGTCCAGGCACTGCCCGGCTCCAAGATGGCCTCCGCGGGCGCCGACTGGCGCACCAACCCGGCCACCCAGATCAAGTGGGGCCTGAACTATATGAACTCGCGCTACGGCAGCCCGTGCGAGGCCTGGTCCTTCTGGCAGGTCAACCACTACTACTAGGCCGCAGTAGCCGGAAATTCCGCGGAACCCCCGGGCCGTCACCGGCCCGGGGGTTCCGCGTTTCCGCGGCCGTCCGCCGTCGCACGGGAGGCCGCGTCCACCCGTGTTCATCCGGGCTTGTCGGCGTGTTCCCCCATCCGGGTGCGGGTCCGTCGCAAAGGCAACCCCAAGGGCAGGTAACGTCGTCCTGCACAGCGGGTCCACAACGACGCGTCGAGGGGGGCGGGGGAGCGATGGCCGAGAAGCGCAACTGGAGCACGGCGCTCGCAGCCGGGCTGGCGGGACTCGCCGGCCGGCTGGAAGAGCGGCACGCCCGGGTGACCGCCCGCGAGGCCGAGCACGACGCCGCCCTCGCCGCCCCCGCCCCGCCGCGGGAGGCCGCCACCGTCCCCGATCCGGACGGGACTTCGGCCCCGCCCCCCGCGGCAGCCGCCGAAGGGCCGGAGGCCGCAGGCGCCGCCGGGCCCGCGGCGCAGCCCCGCACCGCCAGACCCACGGCCGTCCCCGCCCGGCGCGCCGCCGCGCCCGCGCCGGGGGATCCGGCGACGGTGGTGCCGTGGAGCATGCGGGTCGCCGCCGAGATCGGCTGGCGGCTGCTGATCCTGGCCGGCACGGTGTGGGTGCTGATGCGGGTCATCGGCGCGGTGCGCCTGGTGGTCCTCGCCTTCGCCGCCGCGCTGCTCATCACCGCGCTGCTCCAGCCGTTCGTCGCCCGGCTCAAGAGGGTCGGCGTACCGCGCGGGCTGGCCACCGCGATGGTCTTCATCGGCGGCTTCGTCATCATCGGCCTGGTCGGCTGGTTCGTCGTCTGGCAGGTGATGGACAACGTCGACAACCTGTCCAGCAGCCTCCAGGACGGTATCGCCGAGGGCAAGAAGTGGCTGCTCAACAGCCCCTTCCATGTCACCGACGACCAGATCAACAACATAGCGAAGAACCTGAGCGACGCGATCGGCTCCAACTCCAAGGCGCTCACCGACGCCGGGCTCGAAGGCGTCACCGTCATCGTCGACCTGCTCACCGGCATGCTGCTGGCGATGTTCAGCACGCTCTTCCTGCTCTACGACGGCCCTAATATCTGGAACTGGGTGCTGCGCCTCTTCCCGGAGGCCGCGCGGGAGCCCCTCGCCGGTGCCGGCCCGCGCGCCTGGCGGACGCTGACGCTCTATGTGCGGGGCACGGTCATAGTCGCGCTGATCGACGCGATCTGCATCGGCATCGGCATCTTCTTCCTCGGCGTGCCGATGGCCGTGCCGCTCGCGGTGGTCATCTTCCTGTGCTCCTTCGTGCCGCTGGTCGGCGCGGTCGCCTCGGGCTTCATCGCGGTGGTCGTCGCCCTGGTGACGGAGGGTCCGTTCATAGCGCTGATGGTGCTCGCGGTCGTGCTGGCGGTCCAGCAGATCGAGGGCCACATCCTCCAGCCCTTCATCCTGGGCCGCGCCGTCCGCGTCCACCCGCTCGCGGTGGTCCTCTCCGTCGCGGCGGGCTCGCTCGTCGCCGGCATCGGCGGGGCGGTGGTCGCGGTCCCGCTGGTCGCCGTCACCAACACGGTGGTGGGCTACCTCCGTGCGTACGCCCGGGAGCGTGCGGTGGAGGCCACCGCAACCGCGCCCGCCCCCGCCCCCGTTCCCGAGACCGCGCTTCCCGCCCCGGCAGAGCCGGAGCCGGAGGCAGCCGCGGAGCCCGCCCCGGACCCCGCGTAGGGCCAGGAGCGGGCTCAGGGGGAGAAGGCCCTACTCGACGCGGAGGCCGTCCGGCCGCATCAGCCTCCACAGCAGCGGCATGCTCAAGAGGGTCACTCCCAGCACCACCGCGCCGCCGATCGCCGACATCGAGGCCACGTCCGTCCAGTCCATCCGGACGGGCCGGGCGACCATCGCCAGCAGCGCCGCCCCCAGGCCGATGCCGCCCGCGACGGCCAGGGCGAGGCCGATGACGACCGGCACCGCGGTCTGCCACAGCACCGACCAGGCCAGCGCCGAGCGCTTCGTGCCGAAGGCGACCAGCACCGCCAGCAGCTTCTTCCGCTCCCGCAGCTGCTCCAGCATGCTCACCAGCAGGCTCGCCCCGATGAGCACCAGGGTGAGGGTCGCACCGGCGAACAGCCCGCGGCGCAGCTGGGTGTAGGCGCTCTTCGCCGTGGAGCCGTGGATGTCGTTGGCGTAGGCGGTGAGGCCGAAGCCCGCGGTGGTGTTGCGGACGTACTCGACCGCGTCCGGCGTCCCGTCGTCGAGGTCGACGAACATCTCCGCGTACGACGTGGACAGCCGCGCGTCGTCGATGACGCCGGGGACGGTGAAGATGCCCCACAGCTCGCTGCCGAGCGGGTCGGTGCGGGCGTCGACGGTGCGGGCGTCGGCGGGGATCGTCCACAGCCGGGGGCTGCCCGTGTAGCGCTCGGAGTAGTCGGTGTTGAGGTCGACGCGCGCGCCCGCCTTGACGTAGTCGGCGGAGGTGTGGCTCTGCTCGGGGGGCGGCGGCACCAGGTAGACGCTGTGCGGCCCGCAGTCCTTGCCGACGGCGACGAGGCCGCGCAGGCTCGCGCAGTCGGCGACGGTCAGCGACACCGTGTCGGCGGCCAGCACGTCGCCGGTGAGCTTGTACGCGTCCGGCCGGTTGACGCTGGCGCTGGTGTAGCCGGTGGCGCCGCGCACGCCCTTGGTCGCGGCGAGCCGCTGGATGTCCTGGGCGGTGGTGCGGACCCCGGCGCCCCAGTCGTCGACCTCGACCTGCGCCCGGGTGGTGTCGGCGCCGGTGTCGGAGACGAAGTCGCCGTCCACCGCGTGGAAGAGCATCTGGAGCGCGATGGCGCCGGCCACCGCGACCGTCACCCCGCTCACCATGCGTCCGGCCGAGCCGCTGCTCAGCTGGAGCCGCCGGGTGGCCAGCTGCCAGGCGACCGGGCCGCCGCGCAGCCGTCCCACCGCGGTCTCGACGAGCCACGGCAGCACCGCGGTCACCCCGACGAGCAGCAGCACCGCACCGGTCGCGACCTGGTACTCGTTGACCGACGCGTTGCCCTTGACCTTTCCGAACAGCGGGGCCAGCAGCGCCAGGCCGACCACCGGGATGGCGATCCGCCACCACACCCGGCGCGGTCGCCCGAGGCCGTTGCGGAAGACGCCGAGGGGTTCGATGGCCGTGCGCCGCAGGCTCAGCAGGGTGATGGCGACCGCGGCGGCCGGGACGGCGAGCACGATCAGCACCGTCAGCAGCGGGTTGGGGGCCAGGTCGGCGGGGAAGGCCGAGATGTCCCGGATGGTGATGTACTGCGCGAACTGCCGGGCGCCCAGGAAGAATCCGACGCCCACCAGCACCCCGAGGAGTGTCCCGAGCAGCGCCTCGCCCGCCGCGATGCGCCGGGTGGCGTGGATGTCGGCGCCGACCAGCCGCAGCGCGGCCAGCCGCCGGTCGCGGCGTTCGCCGCCGAGCCGGGTCGCGGTGGCGACGAAGACCCCGACCGGGAGCAGCAGCACCACCACGACCATGATCAGCAGCAGGGAGAAGACCGGCCCCAGCACCTCGGAGTTGCTGTGCGCGCCGTACCGGGTCATCCGGTCGGCGTTGCCGTTGCGGCCGTCCGCGTCGTGGACGACGAGCTTGTCGCTGCCCGCGTAGTAGTACAACTCCGCGGGTCCCATGAGCCCGGCGTGGCCGATCGTGCCGGTGATCGTGTAGGGGAGGCGCTCGCGCAGGATCGGCTCGTGCGCCAGCAGCTTCTTCAGCGCGGGGGAGGCGACCATCTCGCCGGGCCGCGGTATCGCCGTGACGCCCGGCGGGACCGGGGCGTGCGGGCCGTCCGGCTTGATCAGCACGCCGCTGATCTGCTCGCCCCGGAAGGTGGTGCCGGCGTCGGCGAGCAGGAAGGTGGCGTCGGTCGGTGCGACCTGCTCGCCGAAGGAGATGGTGTCGCGGGCGACACGGCGCTGGTCGCGGGTGTGCATCATCGCCGGTACGGCCGCGGCGAGCAGCAGCAGCGCCACGCCGAGCCCGACGCCGACGGCGGTCAGCACGGTGCGGGTCCAGCCCTCGCGCCCGCCGCCTGCGGCGAAGCGCGCGCCGAGCAGCAGGTCGTGCGCCCAGCCGCGCAGCCCGGCGCGCGGCCGGTCGGTGCCGGAGGAGCCCGCGGGTGCGGTGCGGGCGGTGGCGTCGAAGCCCGCGAAGGGCTCGCGCGGTCCTGGTGCGGTGCTCATGAGACGCGGTCCAGATCGCGGGACCGGCCGTCCCGTACGACGATCTCCCGGTCGGAGTACGCGGCCACCCGCGCCTCGTGGGTGACCAGGACGACGGCGGCGCCGGTGTCGTGCGCGGCCGCGGTCAGCAGCCGCATGACGCGTTCGCCGTTGAGGGAGTCCAGCGCGCCGGTCGGCTCGTCGGCGAAGACCACCCGGGGGCCGCCGACCAGCGCGCGGGCCACGGCGACCCGCTGGCCCTGGCCGCCGGAGATCTCGCCGGGGCGCTGGCCCGCGACGTCCTCGACCTCCAGCCGCTCCAGCCAGCCGGCCGCCTCGGCCTCGGCGTCCTTGCGGCGCCGCCCGCCGAGCCGCAGCGGGATGGCCACGTTCTCCAGGCAGGTCAGTTCGGGCACCAGCTGCCCGAACTGGAAGACGAAGCCGAAGTCGGTACGGCGCAGGGCGCTGCGGGCGCTGTCCGACAGCGACGACAGGGCCTGCCCGCGGTAGCGGACCTCGCCGGAGTCGGGCCGGACGATACCGGCCAGGCAGTGCAGCAGCGTCGACTTGCCCGAGCCGGACGGGCCCATGACGGCGACGACCTCGCCCGCCCGTACCGACATGTCGGCGCCGTCCAGCGCGGGTGTGCGGCCGTAGGCCTTGTGCAGGTCGCGGGCCAGCAGCAGCGGTTCGGCGGCGGGGTTGTCCGTGCCGTCCGCGGTGGGGGAGTACGTCACCGGGTCACCTCCGCGGCGAGTTCGTCGAGCCGCGCGGCGGTCAGTTCCAGCCAGCGCAGGTCGGCTTCCAGATGGAAGAGGGCGTGGTCGCAGATGAGCTGGTCGGCGAGGTCGCCGGTGCCCTTGCGCCGGGTCAGCTCGCGCATCAGGCGCAGGTGTTCGGCGCGCTGGGTGTCCAGCAGGTCGGCGGCCGGGCGGCCGGTGAGCAGGGCCAGTACGACCTTGGTGTAGAGGGTCGTCTGGAGGTACGGCTCGGGCTTCTCGGGCTGGGCGAGCCACGCGGCCACGTCGGTGATCCCGGCGTCGGTGATGGCGTACCGCTTGCGCTCGGGCCCGCCGCCGGGCTCTATGCCGTCGACCTCGACGAGGCCGTTGCGCAGCAGCCGGGCCATGGTCGAGTAGACCTGCCCGTACGCGAGGGGGCGGTCGTGTCCGAAGCGTTCGTCGAAGGCGCGCTTGAGGTCGTAACCGTGGCGCGGGCCGGACTCCAGGAGTCCCAGCAGGGCATGGCCGATTGACATGCGGAGCACACTACACGACGCGTATACATCGTGTGTATACGCAGGGGGGATAATCGCCCTGAGGGGAAGATCGGCTGGTCAGGCGGGTGCGGGAGGATCCTCGGGGGAAGGGGTCCGGGGCGGGCGGCCGCGGCGCGGAATCGGCCGGGCGCCGGTCGGCAGCCGCCCGGCCTCGCCGAGCGCGCGCCGCAGCAGGAACTCGATCTGCGCGTTGGTGCTGCGCAGTTCGGCCGCCGCCCACGCCGCCACGGCGTCGTGGACGGCGGGGTCGAGCCGCAGCAGCACCTGCTTGCGGGCCCGGCGGGCGGCCGGTGTCCCGGCCGCCCCCGGGCCGGCCCCGGTGCCGGCTGCCCCCGTGGATCCGGCCCCGGTGGCCGCCTCCGTCTCGCCGGGTTCGGTCACCTTCGGTGCTCCGTCACTGGTAGAGGGTCCCCGTGTTGAGCACCGGCTGGGCCGCGCGGTCGCCGCACAGCACCACCAGCAGGTTGCTCACCATGCTCGCCTTGCGCTCCTCGTCGAGCTCGACGATGCCCTGCTCGGTGATCCGGGCGAGGGCCGACTCGACCATACCGACCGCGCCGTCCACGATGGTCTGCCGTGCGGCGACGATGGCCCCGGCCTGCTGGCGCTGGAGCATCGCCGAGGCGATCTCGGGCGCGTACGCGAGGTGGGTGAAGCGCGACTCGATGATCTTCACACCGGCCGAGCCGACCCGTACCGCGATCTCCTGGGAGAGCTGCTCGGTGATCTGCTCGGCGTTGCCGCGCAGCGAGAGCGAGTCGCCGTCGTGGGCGTCGTAGGGGTAGTTGGTGGCGATGTGCCGCACGGCGGTGTCGGTCTGGATGCCGACGAACCGGACGAAGTTGTCGACGGCGAAGACCGCCTGGGCGGTGTCCTCGACCTGCCACACCACGACGGCCGCGAGCTCGATCGGGTTGCCGTAGGCGTCGTTGACCTTGAGCACGGCCGTCTCGTGGTTGCGCAGCCGGGTGGAGATCTTCCGGCGGCGGGTGAAGGGGTTCACCCAGCGCAGCCCGTCCTGCCGGATGGTGCCCTGGTAGCGCCCGAAGAGCTGGGTCACCCGGGCCTCGCCGGGCGCGACCTGGGTGAGGCCGAAGAGCGTGACGAGCGCGCACAGCACGATCAGCACGCCGAGCAGGATGAGCGCGGTGGCCCCGGCGCGCGGCTCCTTGTTGGCGCTGGTGCCGCCGAGCGCGATGAGCGTGACGCCGCCGGCGATGACGACGAGCGCGATGAGCATGAACGGCAGCCCGGACATGCCGAGCGCCCGCCGCTCGCTGAAGCGCGGCGCGGGCAGCAGCGGCGGACCGTCCGGCGCGGGCGCGGTGGGTATGTCGGCGCCGGCGGCCGAGGGCTTGTGCTCTGACATCGGATTCCCCCTGAGGTCCCGAGGTGGTGCCCGGTCGCGTCCGCGACCGTTGGTCTAGCAAAGTGATAGCACAATATTCGGGCCGGGCCCAGCCCGGACGCGGTGCAGCCCCGAGGCACGGGGCGTCAGCACGTGTCCTCGGGGCTGCGGTCCCACGGGGGGAGAGGGACGTCAGGCGGGCTTGACCGCCGCCGCGATCCGGTCGCCCACCTGCTGGTCGACATTGCGCCAGTACGCGAACGCGCGCTCCAGCACCGGTGCGCTCACCCCGTCGCTCAGGTGCCCGGCGACGTTGCCGACCAGCCGCTCGCGCGCCGCGTCGTCCATGACCTCGCGCACCAGCGTGCCCGGCTGCCCGAAGTCGTCGTCCTCGCGGTGCAGGGTGTACGCCTCGCGCACCATGTCGCCCGCCGCCCGCCAGCCGGCGATGTCGCCGTACGCCTCGGGGGAGGCGGCCGGGCCGCCGTACGAGTTCGGCGCGTACGGGGCGCCCACCCGGTTCGGCTCGAAGCGCATCGGGCCGTCCTTGGCGTAGGAGTGCACCGGCACGTGCGGGCGGTTCGGCGGCAGCTGCGCGTAGTTGGGGCCGATCCGGTAGCGGTGCGTGTCGGGGTACGAGAAGAGCCGCCCCAGCAGCATCTTGTCCGGCGACGGGGCCACCCCCGGCACCATGTTCGACGGCTCGAACGCGGCCTGCTCGATGTGGACGAAGAAATCCTCCGGGTTCTCGTCCAGCGTCATCCGGCCGACCTCGATGAGCGGGTAGTCGCCCTGCGGCCACACCTTCGTCAGGTCGAACGGGTTGAAGCGGTAGTCCGCCGCGTCCTCGAACGGCATGACCTGCACCTTCAGCGTCCACGACGGGTGGTCGCCGCGCGCGATGGCCTCCCACAGGTCCTGCCGGTGCGCGTCCGCGTTCTCCCCGGCGAGCGCGTCGGCGTCTGCTTGCGTGAGGAAGTCGATGCCCTGGTCGGTCTTGAAGTGGTACTTGATCCAGAACTTCTCGCCGCCCGCGTTGATCCACATGTACGTGTGCGAGCCGTAGCCGTTCATGTTGCGGTACGTCTTCGGGATGCCGCGGTCGCCCATCAGCCAGGTGACCTGGTGCGCGGACTCCGGCGACAGCGTCCAGAAGTCCCACTGCATGTCGTTGTCGCGCAGCCCGTTGTCGGGGCGGCGCTTCTGGCTGCGGATGAAGTCCTGGAACTTGATCGTGTCGCGGACGAAGAAGACCGGGGTGTTGTTGCCGACCAGGTCGTAGTTGCCGTGCTCGGTGTAGAACTTCAGCGCGAAGCCGCGCGGGTCGCGCCAGCTGTCCGGGCTGCCCTGCTCACCGGCGACCGTCGAGAACCGCGCGAGCATGCGCGTCTCGCGGCCCGGCTGGAAGAGGTCCGCCTTGGTGTACTGGCTGACGTCGTTGGTCACCCGGAAGCGGCCGTACGCGCCGCTGCCCTTCGCGTGCACGACCCTTTCGGGCACCCGCTCGCGGTTGAACTGCGCCATCTTCTCGATGTTGTAGTGGTCCTGGAGCAGGATCGGCCCGTCGGGCCCGAGCGTGAGGGAGTGCTCGTCGCTCTCGACGGGGATGCCGGCGTTGTTCGTGGTGGGGGGTACGTTCGTCATACTTCCTCGCCGCGGATGAGGGTGGGGTCGCCCCCACCGTCGCACCCTCCCGCCGCCCCGGCACGCCGAGCGCGCCCGTCCGCGCGGCCGCTCGTCCCCCATGGCTCAGAGCGGCAGCTCGAACCACACCACCTTGCCCGCGCCCAGGCGGGTCGCGCCCCAGCGCTGGGCCATCCGGTTGACGAGGTAGAGGCCGCGGCCGCCCTCCTCCTCCGGGGCGGCGTGCCGCATCCGGGGCAGCAGCGGGGCGTCGTCGCCGACCTCGCAGCGCAGCACGTCGGTGCGCAGCAGCCGCAGCGTGATGGGGCGTTCGGCGTACCGCACCGCGTTGGTGACGATCTCGCTCACGAGCAGCTCGGCCGCCTCCAGCTGGTCCTCCAGGTCCCAGCGGCGCAGCGCCTGGCGGACCAGGCGGCGGGCCCGGCCGGGGGTCTGCGGCTGCGGCTCCAGGAACCAGTAGGCGACGTCGCTCGGCGCGATCCCGTCGAAGCGGGCGGCGAGCAGCGCGATGTCGTCGTCCCGGTCGCCGGGCCCGAGGATCTCCAGCACCTCGTCGCACAGCGGCTCCAGCGGCGGCGGCGAGACGACGGACGCGGCGTCGTGCAGCCGCTCGCGCAGGATCTCGATGCCGCCCCACACGTCGCGGGAGCGCGACTCGACGAGCCCGTCGGTGTAGAGCAGCAGCGTGGCGCCCGCGGGCGCGGGCAGCTCGACGGCCTCGAAGGGCACCCCGCCGACGCCGATGGGCGCGCCCGGCGGCACCCGCAGCACCTCCGCGAGCCCGTCGGCGTGCAGCAGCACCGGCGGCGGGTGGCCCGCGTTGGCGACGACCAGGCGGTGCGCGATCGGGTCGTAGACGGCGTAGACGCAGGTGGCCATGCGGTCCTGGCCGAGCCGCTGGGCCTGCTCGTCGAGGTGGTAGAGCACTTCCTGCGGCGCCAGGTCCAGGCCCGCCAGCGTCTGCACGGTGGTCCGCAGCTGGCCCATGATCGCCGCCGAGGTCATGGAGTGGCCCATGACGTCGCCGACGACGAGCGCGACCCGGCTTCCGGGCAGCGGGATCGCGTCGTACCAGTCGCCGCCGACCCGGGCGGACTCGGCCGCGGGCAGGTAGCGGCTGGCCAGCTGCACCCCGGTGGGCTGCGGCAGCGAGTCGGGCAGCATCTCGCGCTGCAGGGCGTCGGCGATGTACGCCTCGCGCCCGTACAGCACGGCCTTGTCGACGCCGAGCGCGGTGTGCGTGGCGAGCTGCGCGGCCACCAGCAGGTCGTCGGTCTCGAACGGGGTGCGTTCGGCGCGCCGCAGCAGCACCGCCGCGCCGATCACCCGGCGGCGGCCGCGCAGCGGTGCGAGCAGCGCGCGGCGGCCGGTGGGCAGCGCGGACGGGTCGTCCTGGGGGACGCCGAGCAGTTCGGCGAGCGCGTCGGCGGCGCGCAGCGAGTCGGCGAAGACCGGCCGCACCCCGCGCAGCACCTCGGCGAGCGGCCCGTCGAGCAGCACCCCGATGGAGTCCCCGGCGCCGCCGTAGGAGGGCTCCATGGTGGGCACGAGCGACGGCAGCAGCGGCGCGGCGCCGACCGGCTGGTCGTCGTCCGGCTCGGCGGGGCCTTCGAGGCCGCCGTCCGAGCGGCGCAGCCGCAGCCGCAGCGGGCCGGAGGGGCGTTCGTCGCCGACCGGCAGCGGCTCGCGCAGATAGACCAGGATCGCGTCGGCGAAGGCCGGCACCGCCGAGCGGCACAGGCCCAGCAGGATCTCGTCGAGATCGACACCGCGGGCGATCCGCCGGGTGGCGGCGCCGACATAGCGCAGCCGGTCGGCCTCGGGCCCGGTCTGCGCGGGCATCGGGATGCGCATTGCGCCCGACTCCTCGTCCACGGGGTGGCCGGCCGCTTCGACGGGGGTGCCGCGCGGCGGGGTGCTCACGAAGGCGTTCAGCGACTCCTCGCCGGCCGGCGGTGCGGCGGGCGGCCCGTCGCCCGGGTCGGCCGCCTCCGCGCCCCTGCCGGGCCGTCCGTGGCCGGGGTGCCGCGCGCCGTCCGGCGGCACCGGGCGCGGGCGGCCGGGGGGCTCGTCCGCCGGGCTGCCGCAGGAGCCGGTACGGGGTCCGGTGCGCGGCTCCGGCCCCTCGTCCGCCTGCTTCTCGGGCAGGCTGTAGCCGCCGCGCGGGTCCGGCGCTGGCGCGGCGGGGTGCCGGGGTGGGCGGGGCGGGTCCGTGGTCACGCGAGTCTTTCCATCCGTCTGGGCGCCACGCGAGGGCCGCGGCGGGCTCGGGCCTGATCGGTACTGGCGTTCCTACCTGCGTGTGTGGGACGTCCGGGGCGCGGGCGCGGTTTCACACCCGTCGGCAGCAGAGGTAGATCTGCCGCTCGGGCGGTACGTCCGTGCTGGCCGGCGCGTACGCGTACGCATCCTCCTTGATCACCTCGAAGCCCGCATCCGTGACGATCTCCCGCAGGTCGTCCTGCAGGTAGCCGGACACCCGGATGGTGTGGCCGAGGAACGGGATGGGCACGTCGTCGACGTCCGCCTCGACCATGGACAGGGCCAGCAGGCCGTCCGGCGCGAGCAGTCCGTGGACGGCCCGCAGCGTCTCCGGGATCTCCGAGCGGCGCAGCATCAGCAGCGAGAAGAAGGCGGCGACGCCGTCGAAGCTGCCGGGCTCCAGCGGCGGGCCGTCCGGCAGCTGGGCGATGTCGGCCTGGAGGTACTCGCCCTCCGGCACGTTCTCGCGGGCCAGCGCCAGCATCCCGGCGGACAGGTCCACCCCGGTGACGCGGTGGCCCGCGTCGACGAGCTGGCGCGCGGTGGGCACGCCCGTGCCGCAGCCCAGGTCCAGCACCCGGGAGCCGGGCGGCAGCGCGCCGGCCAGCCAGTCGCCGGCCGTCAGCTGGCTCTGCTTGGTCGGGAAGGCCTCGTCGTAGCGGTCGCCGATCGCGTCGAAGGCCCCGGCCTGCTCGGCGCGGCCCCACGGGCGGTCGTCGGCCGGTACGCCGTCCAGCTCGTCGTCGTCGAAGCCGCTTAGCCCTTCGAGGGCGTCGAGCCCGTCGCCGCCGCTCGGGCCGCCGGTGCCCTGCGGGCCCGCGGAGCCGGAGCCGGTGCCGTCCGGGCCGGCCGGGTCCGCCGGGGTGCTGTGCGTGCCGCGCCCGTGCCCGTCCGGCACGGGGCGCTCCTCGCCGCCGCTTCCCACTGCTCAGGGCCTCCCTGACTGCTCTTCCGATGGTGCCGGGCCGCCCGGGGAGGGAGCCCCGGAAGGTATACGGAGCCCGGCGTCCACCGGGCGTACTGGTGACGCGGCGTCAAACTCTAGGCTGAGATCGGCGTTTCTGCGATGCTCCGGAGAACGATCCTACGGTTGCCGCTCGGGGGCGCAACAAGGGGTTCACGCCGATCGTCTCGCCCGCCGGACGGGAAGTCCCCGACCGGCGGGAACGCCGGGCCCGCCGGTCCCGTCCGCCGTGCCGGAGCCCCCGGGCGCGTCCGGCGTACCGGGCGCGGCGGGCGTGCCGGACACCGCCCCGCCGTCCGTCCCGCCCTCCGCGGCGGCGGGCCCGGACGGCTCGCGGGCCCAGTCGGCGGGCAGCGCCGGGACGGGCCAGGACGGGTCGGGCCGCCAGTCGGGCCAGGGGTCGCGGAAGGGCGGGCCCCACGCCCGGATCGCCTCGACCGCGCGCCGCCCGTCCTGCCGGACCTGGGCGGCGAGCGCGGGCGGCATCAGCCCGTCGGTCTGCGCCTGCGCGAACTCGTCCTCGTCCAGCCAGCGCCAGCCGCGGTCCTGGCGCACCGCGATGTCCAGGAAGTGGTCGACCGAATCCACCCCGCCGGGCCAGCGGTGCAGCGGCCGTTCGAGGTTCACGTACCAGTTGCGGAAGCGCCAGTTCTCGTCCCAGAACAGCCACACCGACCACGGCTCACCCGGACGGGCGAGTTTCAGCACACCGCTGCCCCACCACTTCTCCACCCGGGTGGTGCGCGGCTTGACGTAGCGGGTCGCGAGCGGCTCGCGGTGCACGGGCGTGCCGTCGGCGAGCACCGGGCGCACCACCGGGGTGCCGGGCGCCATCCACACCGCGAGCAGCTCCGGGTCGTCGCGCACCACCGTGACCGGGCGCGCGATGTGGAAGCCGTCGTCCGTGCCGTTGCCCCGGTAGCGCCACAGCACCTGGTCGCCGGGCGCCCAGCGGCCGCCGTTCGGGTCTCCTGGCGGGGACGTCGCCCCGCTCTCGGTTCGGGCTGTCATGAACAGATCTTACGAATCACGCGTTACGGGCGTGTCATGCGCAACACGTCCAGCGCGGTGTCGAGCTGCTCCTCCGTCAGCAGCCCGCGCTCGACGTAGCCGCCGTCCAGGACCGCCTGCCGGATCGTGATGCGCTCGGCGAGCGCGCGCTTGGCCACCTTCGCCGCCTCCTCGTAGCCGATGTACCTGTTCAGCGGGGTGACGACGGAGGGCGAGGACTCGGCGTACTCGCGGGCCCGCTCGGCGTCCGCCGTGATGCCGTCGATCGTCCGGTCGGCCAGCAGCCGGCTGACGTTCGCCAGCAGCCGCACCGACTCCAGCACGTTGCGGGCGATGACCGGCAGCATCACGTTCAGCTCGAAGTTGCCCGCCGCGCCCGCGACCGTGACCGTCGTGTCGTTGCCGATCACCTGCGCGGCCACCATCAGCACCGCCTCCGGCACCACCGGGTTGACCTTGCCCGGCATGATCGACGAGCCCGGCTGGAGGTCGGGCAGCGCGATCTCGGCCAGGCCCGTCCGCGGCCCCGAGGCCATCCAGCGCAGGTCGTTCGCGATCTTCGTCAGGCCCACCGCGATCGTCCGCAGCTGGCCCGAGGTCTCCACGACGCCGTCCCGGGCTCCTTGCGCCTCGAAGTGGTCGCGGGCCTCGGTCAGCGGCAGCCCGGTGGCCCGCGCGACCTCGGCGATGACCGCGGCCGCGAAGCCGGGCGGGGTGTTGATGCCGGTACCGACCGCGGTGCCGCCGAGCGGCAGCTCCGCGAGCCGCGGCAGCGACGCCTCCAGCCGCTCGATCCCGTACCGCACCTGGGCGGCGTACCCGCCGAACTCCTGGCCCAGCGTCACGGGCGTGGCGTCCATCAGATGGGTGCGGCCGGACTTGACGACGTCCGCGAACTGCGCGGCCTTGCGCTCCAGCGACTCGGCCAGACGGGTGAGCGCGGGGATCAGGTCGCCGGTCACGGCGGCGGTCGCGGCGATGTGCAGGGAGGACGGGAAGACGTCGTTGGACGACTGGCTGGCGTTGACGTGGTCGTTGGGGTGCACCGGGCGGCCCAGCCGCTCGGTCGCCAGCGTCGCGATCACCTCGTTGGCGTTCATGTTCGACGAGGTGCCCGAGCCGGTCTGGAAGACGTCCACCGGGAAGTGCGCGTCCCAGCGGCCCTCGGCGACCTCCTCGGCCGCCGCGCTGATCGCCTCGGCCATGTCCTCGTCCAGCACCCCGAGCGCCGCGTTGGCCTGCGCGGCCGCCGCCTTGATCCGGGCCAGCGCCGCGATGTGCGCACGCTCCAGGGGGCGGCCGGAGACGGGGAAGTTCTCCACCGCCCGCTGCGTCTGGGCCCGCCACTTCGCGGCCGCGGGCACCCGCACCTCGCCCATCGAGTCGTGCTCGACCCGGTAGTCCTCCGAGCCGTCGTCCGTCCCGTGTACGTCCATGCCTACTACAGTGCCCCGTCCGGGGCCTTTGTTCCCGCCGGGCCCGCCGCCGCGGGCGGGCGGCCGATGCGTACCGCGCGGGGCGCGCCGGGGACGTACGCCCGGGGGCGCGGGCCCGGCCGGGCGCGCCGCCGGACGCCCGGGGGCGGGTCAGTCGATCGCGCCGCCCGCGCCGTCCGAGCGCCAGCGCATACCGGGGGCGGCCTCCTCGGGCTCCTCCAGCCAACCCTCCTGCCGCGGGCGGGGGATCTCGGCGCCGCGCCGCAGGATCCGCACGTCCCGCAGGTGGCGGCCCAGCAGGGCGCCGCCGAAGACCACGAAGCCGACACCGACGAGCCAGGTCACGACCGTCAGCACGGTGCCGACCGGGCCGTACGCGTCACCGTTGCTGACCATCAGCTGCGCGAAGAACAGGTGCGAGAAGATCCGCAGGCCCGCCAGCCCCAGCATGGTGAAGACCGCCCCGGGCAGCGCGGTGCGCACCCGCACCGACCCGTAGAGCAGGAAGCTCTGGCCCCAGGCGAAGAAGAGGACCCCGAGCAGGAAGGTCGCGGCGATCCGGGCGCCGCGCTCGGCGAGGCTGCTGCCCATCGCCGCGGCGCTCTGCGACTCGCCGAAGAGGTAGGCGGTCAGCACCACGAGCCACACCGTGCGCCGGTAGTCGCGGTGCCACGGCCCGGACGGCTGGTCCCAGATCTTCCGGTAGCCGGTCTCCACGCTCGCCACGAAGGACAGCCCGAAGTACGCGAGCGAGGCCAGGCTCCACGCGCTGGTCGCGCTCAGCACCGTGTTCGGCGCGGCGAAGAGGGTGCGCAGCCGGTGCGAGCCGTCGGGCGTGAGCCCCATGCCGTCCACGACCCACTGCGCGAAACCCGGGCGGTTCTCCCACGGCGTCGCGGCGGCGACCACCACCAGCAGCGGCATGAGCGTCACGAAGCCCAGTGCGGCGAAAGCCATCGAACGGTGCATCAGCTCGATGTGCATCGCCTGCTTCGTCAGCCGCCCGGCCGCGGACCGCCTCCACGCGTTCATCACACCGGCCATGGCACGTCATCCTCCCAGCATCCTGAGCTGTGGATACCGGCCCGCCTCCCCCGAACGCAACTCGGCCGCCACCGCTACCCCTTACGCCCCGTTTCGGGGGGCGCGCAGGGCACCGGCGACGGCCGAACGGCAGCCGGGCTCACGCCCCCTGACGTACCGGAATGCTGGTGAAGGTCGGTGCGGGCGCCGGGTCGGTGAAGAAGTCGTTGCCCTTGTCGTCGACGACGACGAAGGCGGGGAAGTCCTCGACCTCGATCTTCCACACCGCTTCCATGCCCAGCTCGGCGTATTCGAGGACATCGACCTTCTTGATGCAGTCCTGCGCGAGGCGCGCCGCGGGGCCGCCGATCGAGCCGAGGTAGAAGCCGCCGTGCGCGGCGCACGCGTCGGTGACCTGCTGGGAGCGGTTGCCCTTGGCGAGCATCACGAAGGAGCCGCCCGCCGCCTGGAACTGCTGCACGTAGGCGTCCATGCGGCCGGCCGTGGTCGGGCCGAAGGAGCCGGAGGCGTAGCCCTCGGGGGTCTTGGCGGGACCGGCGTAGTAGACGGCGTGGTCGCGCAGGTACTGCGGCATCTCCTCGCCCGCGTCGAGCCGCTCCTTGATCTTGGCGTGCGCGATGTCGCGCGCGACGACGAGCGGGCCGGACAGCGACAGCCGGGTCTTGACCGGGTACTTGGTCAGCTCCGCGCGGATCTCGTCCATCGGCCGGTTGAGGTCGATGCGGACGACGTCCTCGTCGAGGTGCTCGTCGGTGGTCTCCGGCAGGAAGCGCGCCGGGTCGGTCTCCAGCTGCTCCAGGAAGACGCCCTCGGCGGTGATCTTGGCGAGCGCCTGCCGGTCGGCCGAGCAGGACACCGCGATCGCGACCGGGCAGGACGCGCCGTGCCGCGGCAGCCGCACCACACGCACGTCGTGGCAGAAGTACTTGCCGCCGAACTGCGCCCCGATGCCGATCTTCTGCGTCAGCTCGAAGACCTTCTGCTCCAGCTCCTTGTCGCGGAAGCCGTGCCCGGCCGGCGAGCCCTCGGCGGGCAGCTCGTCCAGGTAGTGCGCGGAGGCGTACTTGGCGGTCTTGAGCGCGAACTCCGCGCTGGTGCCGCCCACCACGATCGCCAGGTGGTACGGCGGGCAGGCCGCGGTGCCCAGCGAGCGGATCTTCTGCTCCAGGAAGCGCATCATCGACGCCTCGTTGAGGACGGCCTTGGTCTCCTGGTAGAGGAACGACTTGTTGGCGCTGCCGCCGCCCTTGGCCATGAAGAGGAACTTGTACGCGCCGCCGTCGGTCGCGTACAGCTCGACCTGGGCGGGGAGGTTGGAGCCGGTGTTCTTCTCCTCCCACATCGTCAGCGGCGCCATCTGCGAGTAGCGCAGGTTGAGCTTGGTGTAGGCGTCGTAGATGCCGCGCGAGAGGGCCTCCTCGTCGCCGCCCTCGGTGAGCACGTTCTGGCCGCGCTTGCCCATGACGATCGCCGTGCCGGTGTCCTGGCACATCGGGAGCACGCCGGCCGCCGCGATGTTGGCGTTCTTGAGCAGGTCGAGCGCCACGAAGCGGTCGTTGGGGCTGGCGTCGGGGTCGTCGAGGATGCGGCGCAGCTGGGCGAGGTGGGTGGGGCGCAGGTAGTGCGAGATGTCGTGCATCGCCTCGGCCGCGAGCCGGCGCAGCGCCTCGGGCTCGACCTGGAGGAAGGTGCGCCCGCCCGCCTCGACGGTGCTCACGCCCTCGCTGGTGATGAGGCGGTAAGGAGTGGTGTCCTCGCCGAGAGGGAGCAGGTCCGTGTATTCGAAGTCGGGCATATCGGGCATTCCTCACTCGGCTGCGTCGTCGCTGAAGCGCTTCCAGCATACGAGCGTCCCCGCGGCCCTCCGGCTGTGAGGTCCGGCTCACCCCGAGAGCCGAAGGGCCTTGCGGGGCCCGACCCCTAGGGGTCGGATGGGGGGCGGCTCCGGCTGTTCCCGGGGTGGTCGCGATCTATCGCGTCCTTGTACCGTGGACGCGTGGACGAATCGCAGCTCCAGAAGCCCGGACAGCAGCCGGCGGACGCCGCCGAGACCGCCGCGGCCCCGGCCGCCGCAGCACCCGCCGCGCCCGCACCCGCGGCCCCTGCCGCTCCGGCTCCGGCCGCTCCGGCTCCCGCCGCTTCCGCCCCCGCTCCGGCCGCCCCCGCCCCGGTCGCGACCGCGGCCCCCGGCGCCGGCGGCCTGCGGGCGTCCGACGCCGACCGGGACCGTGTCGCCGACATCCTGCGCGAGGCGCTCGCCGAGGGCCGGCTCGACTCGTCCGAGCACTCCGAGCGGCTGGACCACGTCTACGCCGCCAAGACCATGGGCGAACTGGAGCCGCTCGTCGCCGACCTGCCCGCGGGCGCCGCGTCCCACCCCGCCGCGGCCCCGGCGGCCGCCCCGCGCGGCTACGCCGACGGCGGCGGCGAGAACCCCAACCTGGTCGGCATCCTCGGCGGCGCCGAGCGCAAGGGCCGCTGGCGCGTCGGCAGCAAGATCACCGCGGTCGCCATCCTCGGCGGTGTCGAGATCGACCTGTCCGAGGCGACGTTCACCTCGCCCGAACTCGTCATCCACTGCACCGCCGTGATGGGTGGCGTCACCATCAAGCTGCCGGAGAACGTGACGCTGCGCGGCGGCGGCGTGATCGGCATCATGGGCGGTTCCGACATCAAGGCGTACGAGTCCCCCGATCCCGGCGCGCCCGTCGTGCGGGTGGACGGGGTGGCCTTCTGGGGCGGCGTCGAGGCGAAGGCCAAGCGCGGCAAGAAGGTCAAGGACTGGACGAAGAAGCAGCTCGCCGACTGACGCGGCCCAATCGCCCGGACAGCGCGGGCGGTTGGTGCGTAAGTACGCCAGCGGTGCTGCGTGTTCACGCCAACTCCAGGTCAGCGTGGGTGCCGTGGCCTGCGCACGGGCGAACACGGTGCGCATGAAGTCGCGTACAGCGGGTAGGGGAACGGGACACGCAGCCGCGCTGCCGCTGTCGTACGCCGCGCACGGGGAGCAGTCGGCGGGCGGCAGGCGTGGCACACCACGAGCCGTCGTCAGGAGTATCCCGTGCTTCAACCGATCGAGCCCGTCACGGAACCGACCACTCCACCAGGTCACCCGCGTGACCTTGGCGGGCCCTGGCACTCCGACGCGGCCTGCCGCAGCGACGAGGCCGGCCTGTTCTTCGCGCCCTCCAAGGAGCCGACCGCCGCCCGGCTGGCCAGGGAAGAGGCCGCGAAACGGGTCTGCGCCCGCTGCCCGGTCATGCTGGAGTGCCGCGAGCACGCCCTCGTCCAGCCCGAGCCGTACGGGGTGTGGGGCGGCATGACCGCGGCCGAGCGCCGGGTCGTCCTCGCCCGCAGACGCCGCCGTGAGGTCGAACTCCAGCGCCCGGCACCGCAGATAGCCGTGGCGGGCTGAACGCCGCGGCGCACGTCCTGCCCGGACGGCCGCGGGGCCGAAGCGGCCGGGTCCGGGCAGGAGGTGCGTGCGGCGGGCGTACGGCGCACGGACGCGCACGCGGGCCTGCGGGACAGGCTCAGCGCGCCCGGTCGAAGTCGATCGTGCTGTACGCGCGCAGCTTGGACAGCTGGTGCACGGAGTCGATCTGCCGGATCGTGCCGGACTTCGACCGCATCACCAGCGAGGACGTCGTCGCCGTCTCGCGCCGGTAGCGGACCCCGTTCAGCAGCTCGCCGTCCGTCACGCCGGTCGCCACGAAGAAGACGTTCTCGCCGCTCACCAGGTCCGTCGTCGTGAGCACCCGGTCCAGGTCGTGCCCGGCGTCCAGCGCCCGGCGCCGCTCCGCGTCGTCCTTGGGCCACAGCCTGCCCTGGATCGTGCCGCCCAGACACTTCACGGCGCAGGCCGCGATGATGCCCTCGGGGGTGCCGCCGATGCCCAGCAGTATGTCGACGCCGGTCCCTTCCCGGACGGCCATGATCGCGCCCGCCACGTCGCCGTCGGCGATGAACTTGATGCGGGCGCCGGTCTCGCGGATCTCCTTGACCAGGTCGTCGTGCCGCGGCCGGTCCAGCACCACCACCGTGACGTTCTCCACCGCGCTGCCCTTGGCCTTCGCCACCCGGCGGATGTTCACCGACGGCGGCGCGGTGATGTCGACGAACTCCGCCGCCTCCGGTCCGACGACCAGCTTGTCCATGTAGAAGACCGCCGACGGGTCGAACATGGTGCCGCGATCGGCCACCGCGAGCACCGCCACCGCGTTCGGCATGCCCTTGGCCGTCAGCGTCGTGCCGTCGACCGGGTCCACGGCGACGTCGCACTCCGCGCCGGTGCCGTCGCCGACCCGCTCGCCGTTGTAGAGCATCGGCGCCTCGTCCTTCTCGCCTTCGCCGATCACCACCACGCCGTTCATCGACACGGTGTGCACCAGGGTCCGCATGGCTCTGACGGCCGCGCCGTCCGCGCCGTTCTTGTCGCCGCGCCCGACCCACCGTCCGGCGGCCATCGCGGCGGCCTCGGTGACCCGGACGAGCTCCAGGGCCAGGTTGCGGTCGGGTGCCTCGGGTGCCACTTCCAAGGCGGGGGGCAGATTCTGTCCGTTGTGCTCGGTCATCGCAGCGCACCTTCCTGTACGAGGACGGCCGGTAGTTGAGGGTGCCGCCAACCTACCTGCTGCCCGCGAATCTGAGCAGGGCACGCGTCACATGAGCGGGTACGTGCCGTGGCCGTCCGGACGCCCTGCGCGCAGTGTGCGCCGCGCGGCCCACCCGGCGGTCCGGACGCGCCGGGGCATGGGGGACGATAGGGGCGTGGCAGCAGACAAGCGTGGCAACAAGACGGTGAAGGACCTCCTCCTGTCCCTGGCGGTCCTCGCCGTCGTCGTCGCCGTGATCTACCTCTTCATCCCGCACGACTCCAAGGCGTCGCCGGCCAAGTCGCTCAAGGTCGACTACACCGCCTCGCTGGAGCAGGCCCGGCGCTGGGCCCCCTATCCGGTGGCGGCCCCGGAGGGCCTCGGCAAGGAGTGGACGCCCACCGCGGACACCTTCGACGCCACCGACCCGCACAAGGTGACCTGGCACCTCGGGTTCGTCAGCACCGACAAGGAGTACGTCGGCGTCGACCAGAGCAACGCCACGCCCTCCGCCTTCATCGCCGAGGTCACGCTCGACGGCAAGCGGCAGGGCAGCGGCACCGTCAGCGCAGGCGGCGTGCAGTGGGAGCAGTGGAAGAGCAAGCGCTACACCGCGCTGGTGCACCAGGAGCAGGGCCACACCACGGTCGTGCTCGGCACCGGCCCGCTGTCCCAGATCACGTCGGTGGCCGCCCTCGTCAAGGAGAGCGGCGGCGCGCAGGCGCAGTAGGCACCGGGAACGACGAAGCGCCGCCCGCGCGGGGGAACGCGGGCGGCGCTTCGGTGCGGGGCCCGTACGGATACGGGGCCCCGCGGCACGTCGGACGGTGCGGTGCGTCGGACGGTGCGGTACGTCAGACGGTGGTGACGACCTGGTCGTACTCCAGGCGCGGGTTGCGCGGGAACCAGGCGTCCTCGCCCGGCTTGCCGATGTTGACCACGGCCAGCACCGTGTGCTCGCCGTCGGCGAAGAACTCCTTGTTGATGCCCTCGGCGTCGAAGCCGGTCATCGGGCCGGCCGCCAGGCCCGCCGCGCGCACGCCGATGATGAAGTAGCCCACCTGGAGCGACGCGTTCAGCGCGGCCGAGGCCTCGCGCACCGGGCGCTCGCTGAAGAAGACGTCCTTGGCCTGCGGGAAGTGCGGCAGGACGGTCGGCAGCTCCTCGTGGAACTCGTTGTCCGCGGCCAGGATCGCCACCAGCGGGGCGGTGGAGGTCTTCGGCTGGTTGCCCTCGGCCATGTGGCTCACCAGGCGCGCGCGGGCCTCGGTGGAGCGGACCAGGACGACACGCAGCGGCTGCTGGTTGAAGGCCGTCGGGGCGTACTTGACCAGGTCGTAGATGGCCTGGACCTGCTCGTCGGTCACCGGTTCGTCGGTGAAGGTGTTGGCGGTGCGGGCCTCACGGAAGAGCAGGTCCTGGGCGGCGGAGTCGAGTGCGAGCGTCATGGTTTACCTCTTGGGGGGAGAGTCGTTCTGAGCAGTCGGTACGCGGTGTCCCTGGGCGGGACACCGGATCCAACATGTGTGAACACTCAACCATTCCGCGTTCAACTGTGACGCCGGTCACGTCCCCCGCGGGTGTGACCAGGCCTTTTGCGGCTCAGCGGGCCCCCGAGCCGGCTGCGGCTCATCCCTCGCCGGACTCCGGGTCCTCCCCGCCGTCCCCGGCACCCCCGGCACCCCCGGCGTCCTCCGCCGCCTCGGCCGCGAGCGCCGCGTCCAGCCGCTCGCGGGCCCCCTCCAGCCAGCGCCGGCACACCCGCGCCAGCTCCTCGCCGCGCTCCCACAGGGCGAGCGACTCCTCCAGCGTGGCGCCGCCCGCCTCCAGCCGGCGTACGACGTCGATCAGCTCGTCCCGGGCCTGCTCGTAGCCCAGCGCGGCGGTGGTGGTGTCCTGGTCAGCTCCCATGCGCCCAGCCTAGGGGCGCCCACGGACAGCCCCGCCCCGCCCGGGGCCCGCGGCCCCGCCGTCCGGCCCCGCCTCAGCCGGCCGCCGCGTCCCCTGCCCCGTCCGGGCCCGTCACCCGTACCGCGAACTCGCCCTCCGCGACCCGCGCCCGCAGCGCGTCGCCCGCCGCGACCTCCGCCGGGTCACGGACCGCCGCGCCGTCCGGGCGCTGGAGCACCGCGTAGCCGCGGCGCAGCGTCGCGGCGGGGGAGAGGGCGACGACCCGGGCCAGGGTGTGCGAGAGGTCGGCGTCCGCGCGGTCCAGCGCGTGCCGCAGCGAGCGGCGGGCCCGCTCCAGCCGGTCGGCCACCTCGTCCGCCCGCTCGTCGATCATCCGCTCGGGCCGCGCCATCACCGGCCGGCTCAGCGCCGCCGCGAGCCCGCGCTCCTCGCGGTCCAGCAGCCCGCGCATCACCCGCAGCGCCCGGTCGCTCACCAGCCGCACCCGGGCCAGCTCCTCGCGCACGTCGGGCACGACCCGCTTGGCGGCGTCCGTCGGCGTCGAGGCCCGCACGTCCGCGACCAGGTCCAGCAGCGGGGAGTCCGGCTCGTGCCCGATCGCCGAAACGACGGGCGTGGCGCACTCCGCGACCGCGCGCACCAGCTGCTCGTCGGAGAAGGGCAGCAGGTCCTCGACGCTGCCGCCGCCGCGCGCCACGACGATGACGTCCACCTCCGGATGCGCGTCCAGCTCCCGTACCGCGGCGATGACGCGCGGCACCGCGGTGGCGCCCTGCACCGGCACGTTGCGCACCTCGAAGCGGACCGCGGGCCAGCGCAGCCGCGCGTTCTCCCGTACGTCCCGCTCGGCGGCCGAGGCGCGGCCGGTGACCAGGCCGACGAGCTGCGGCAGGAAGGGCAGCGGGCGCTTGCGGTCGGCGGCGAAGAGCCCCTCGCCGGCCAGCTGCCGCTTGAGCCGCTCCAGCCGCGCCAGCAGCTCGCCCACGCCCACCGGGCGGATCTCCACCGCGCGCAGCGACAGCGTGCCGCGCGGCCCGTACCACTCCGGCTTGGCGTGCAGCACGACCCGCGCGCCCTCCCCGACCACGTCCGCGACCTGGTCGAAGACGGCGCGGAAGCACGTCACGGTGAGGGAGATGTCGTGCGAGGGGTCGCGCAGCGTCAGGAAGACCACGCCCGCGCCCGGACGGCGGCTGAGCTGGGTGATCTGCCCCTCGACCCATACCGCGCCGAGCCGGTCGATCCACCCGCCGATCAGCCGGGACACCTCGCCGACCGGGATCGGCGCTTCCGCCGAGGTGCTGAGAGCCATTCCCCGACCTTAGCGCCGCCCTCCGACACCCCGGCCCCGGTCCGGGGCGCGCGGACGGCGGCCCGCCGGCGCGCGGGAGCACGTGGGTCGGCCCGCGAAACCCCGAGCGCCCACGTGTCCGCCAAGAGCACCCCCGTACGATGGTCGGCATGACGACCGAAGCCAGCCGCCGCGTCCTGCTCGCCGCCCCCCGCGGGTACTGCGCGGGCGTCGACCGGGCCGTGATCACCGTCGAGAAGGCGCTCGAGCAGTACGGCGCCCCCGTCTACGTGCGCAAGCAGATCGTGCACAACAAGTACGTCGTGCAGACCCTGGAGAAGAAGGGCGCGATCTTCGTCGACGAGACGGAGGAGGTGCCGGAGGGCTCCATCGTCATCTTCTCCGCGCACGGCGTCGCGCCCGTCGTCCACGAGGAGGCCGGGGCCCGCCGCCTCGCCACCATCGACGCGACCTGCCCGCTGGTGACCAAGGTCCACCGCGAGGCCGTCCGCTACGCCGACTCCGACTACGACATCCTCCTCATCGGCCACGAGGGCCACGAGGAGGTCATCGGCACGATGGGCGAGGCGCCTGAGCGCACCCACCTCGTCGACGGCCCGGCCGACGTCGCGGGGCTCACCGTCCGCGACGAGAACAAGGTCGTGTGGCTGTCCCAGACCACGCTCTCCGTCGACGAGACGATGGAGACGGTCGACGCGCTCAAGGACCGTTTCCCCAACCTGCTCTCGCCGCCCAGCGACGACATCTGCTACGCCACGCAGAACCGGCAGGTCGCGATCAAGCAGATCGCGGCGGACGCCGACCTCGTGATCGTCGTCGGCTCGCGCAACTCCTCGAACTCCATCCGGCTCGTCGAGGTCTCGCTGCAGGCCGGCGCGGACGCCGCCTACCTGGTGGACTTCGCCGACGAGATCGACGAGGCCTGGCTGGAGGGCGTCGGCACGATCGGCGTCACGTCCGGCGCGTCGGTGCCCGAGATCCTCGTCGACGGGGTGCTGGAGTGGCTGGCCGCGCGCGGCTACGGCGACGTGGAGGTCGTCACCTCGACCGAGGAACACATCCAGTTCTCACTGCCCAAGGAACTGCGGCGGGATCTGCGTGCGGAGGCCACCGCCGGGGAAGCCTCGTAAGGACTGCGGCTGTTTTCCGCCGCGTCCGCTGTTCGCTTGCTGCTGTTCCGCTGTTCCGCCTCCCGCGGGGGGAGCCACGAGAGGTGAGGTCCGCGGCCCGCCTCTAGCCTGGAGGTCATGAACGTGTTCGGTGTGGACATCGGCGGTACGGGCATCAAGGGCGCCCCGGTCGACCTCGACAAGGGCGACCTGGCCGACGCGCGGTACAAGGTGCTCACCCCGCACCCGGCCACGCCCGACGCCGTGATCGACGGCGTGGCCGACGTCGTGCGGCACTTCGGCTGGTCCGGCGCGCTCGGCGTGACCTTCCCCGGCGTGGTGGTGGACGGCGTGACGCGCACCGCCGCCAACGTCGACAAGGGCTGGATCGGCGTCGACGCGCGCGCGGCGATCAGCGACAAGCTCGGCCTGCCGGTCGTCGTCATGAACGACGCGGACGCGGCCGGCGTCGCCGAGATGACCTTCGGCGCCGGGCGCGGCCGCGGCGGCACGGTCATCGTCCTCACGCTGGGCACGGGCATCGGCAGCGCCGTCTTCGTCGACGGCCGCCTCGTCCCCAACACCGAGCTGGGCCACCTGGAGCTGCACGGCCACGACGCGGAGTCGCGCGCCTCGGTCAAGGCGCGCGAGGACGAGGACCTGAGCTGGGAGCACTGGGGCCACCGGCTGCGCAAGTACCTCGCGCACGTCGAGATGCTCTTCTCGCCGGATCTGTTCGTGCTGGGCGGCGGGGTGAGCCGCAAGGCCGAGAAGTTCCTGCCCTACCTGCACGGGCACGGGCTCACCGCGGAGATCGTTCCCGCGGAGCTGCAGAACAACGCCGGGATCGTCGGCGCCGCGATGGCAGCCGCAAAGCTCTGACGGCGACGATCACGGCCGCGGCGACGGTCCCGGTGTAGAGCCAGCCCGTCATCAGGGCCAGCCCCGTGAAGAGCCCGAGCAGGTGGCCGACGAAGCTGCCGTCACCGCTGTCGGCGGTCAGCGCGATCCCGACGGCGAAGGCGATCGGCGCCGACACCGGGGCGGCCACCAGGTCGTACGGCCGTACGTACATCGCCGCGGTCATGCTCACCAGGACGAAGACGACCCCGAAGAAGACACCGGGCCCGTCGAAGAGCAGGGCGTCCAGGCCGCCCGCGAGGACGGTCACGAGGGTGGTGAGCACGCCCGTGCCCAGGCCCGTCAGGCGCGGGCGGGGGCGGCGCAGGGCGCGCAGCCGGCGCAGGAGGGCGGCGGCTGCGGCCGCGCCGCCGCCCTTGCCGGGTCTGCGCGGTCTGCCGTCCCCTCCGCCGCCCTTGCCGCCTCCCGCCTTGCCGCCCTTTCCGCCGCCCGCGGGGCGTGCGGGAGCGGGCCGCGGGGCGACGGGCACGTTGGCACCGCCGCCGGGCCCGCCCGTGCGCGCGCTGTGTTGATCCACCTACTCAGCGTATTTGTATCCCGTCCGGAAATCCGGCAGCGTACGACGACATTCCCCCGCCTGGGCGCCGGTGTTCGAAGCGGGGGCGGGCCGCCCGGCCCGCGCCCCGTAGACTGGCGTGGCGCCCGTCCAGGGGGCGCGCGGCCCGTCACGGGGCCGCCGCGGAAGCAACGGGAAGTCGCCAGTGTCGCTCACCATCGGAATCGTCGGCCTGCCGAACGTCGGCAAGTCGACGCTCTTCAACGCCCTCACCAAGAACGACGTGCTCGCGGCCAACTACCCGTTCGCGACGATCGAGCCCAACGTCGGTGTCGTCGGCGTCCCCGACCCGCGCCTGACCACGCTCGCCGAGGTCTTTGGCTCCGCCCGCGTCCTGCCCGCCACGGTCGACTTCGTCGACATCGCCGGCATCGTCCGCGGCGCCTCCGAGGGCGAGGGCCTGGGCAACAAGTTCCTGGCGAACATCCGCGAGTCCGACGCGATCTGCCAGGTCATCCGGGCCTTCAAGGACGAGAACGTCGTCCACGTCGACGGCAAGGTCTCGCCCAAGGACGACATCGAGACGATCAACACCGAGCTGATCCTCGCCGACCTCCAGACCATCGAGAAGGTCCTCCCGCGGCTCCAGAAGGAGTCCCGCATCAAGAAGGACGTCGCCCCGAAGGTCGCCGCCGTCGAAGAGGCCCAGGCCATCCTGGAACGCGGCGACACCCTCTTCTCCCAGGGCATCCTCCAGGGCACCGAGCGCGCCGCCCTCCTGCACGACCTGCACCTGCTCACCACCAAGCCCTTCCTCTACGTCTTCAACGTCGACGAGGACGAGCTGACCGACGACGCCTTCAAGGCCGAGCAGCGCGCCCTGGTCGCCCCCGCCGAGGCGATCTTCCTCAACGCCAAGCTCGAAGCGGACCTCGCCGAGCTCGACGAGGCCGACGCCCTCGAACTCCTCGAATCCGTCGGCGCCACCGAACCCGGCCTCGCCACCCTCGCCCGCGTCGGCTTCGAGACCCTCGGCCTCCAGACCTACCTCACCGCCGGCCCCAAGGAATCCCGCGCCTGGACCATCAAGCGCGGCGCCACGGCCCCCGAAGCCGCCGGCGTCATCCACACGGACTTCCAGAAGGGCTTCATCAAGGCCGAGGTCATCTCCTTCGACGACCTCACCGAAGCCGGCTCCGTCACCGAAGCCCGCGCCAAGGGCAAGGCCCGCATGGAGGGCAAGGACTACGTCATGCAGGACGGGGACGTGGTGGAGTTCCGCTTCAACGTTTAAATCCTTCGAACAAGAACCCCTCCGCTCTGCATTTATGCAGGTCAGAAGGGTTCTTGCTGTTCGAAAGTGGTTGCGTTCCGCTAGAACGTTGATGGGTGGGTTCGGCGACCGCGGCTATCTGTTTGTGCAGGTCAGAGCGGTGTGACCGTGTAGTTGAACGCGGTCGGCCTTTGCGGTTGCTGGATCTGTGCTGGATGGGAACGATCTTGAGTGAGGATTCAGGGCAACCTCATTCATGGAACCTGCCCGGGACTGGCCTGGGGCCGGGCGGCGATCCGGTGTCGCTGTGGGCAGGCGACCATGGCTTCGAAGGCACCCAGGCTGGGAGTCCTGGCACGACCGCGGTCCCGTGGTCGTCCGCCTTGCCGACCCCACTGGTCCTGGCAGCACGGCCTTCACCGACCCGTTCGCCGCATCCCACTCACCGCCCTGCACCTCCCGGACAGCAAGCGACCGCCCATAGTGAATTGCCGATACGCATTACCCCTCCGGAATCCCAGTGGCGGACCACTCGTCAGCGAAGTGCTCCATCTGCTTCAGGACCAGGTTGACGGCCTCCGGGCGCTGGTCCGGCGGGTACTTGTGGCGGGCCAGGAGGCGCTTGATGGCACTGCGGAGGCCGGCGCGGACAGGCTCGCGGGCGATCCAGTCCGGCTTGAGCTTCTTCTGGACCTCGGCGACGAGATCGCGGGCGATGGCGGCCGGGACCTCGTCGCCCATGAGCTGCTGCGCTGTGCCGTGGTCGGCGACCGCGTCGTAGAAGGCGAGCTCGCGCCAGTTCAGCGGCGGGTCGAACTTCTCACCGCGTCGGGCGTCGTCGACGACCTCCTTGGCCATTTCGACGAGCTTGGCGATGAGCTCGGCGCTGGTGTACTGCTGCCGCATGTAACGGGTCATGAGGTCCTGCAGTCGCTCGGAGAACGCCGTGCGGCGGACGATGTTGTGCCGCGTGACCTCGCGCATCTTCTGCTCGACCAGGCGCCGCAGCGCTTCCACCGCCAGGTGCGGGGTCTCGCTGTTTTGCAGCTTGGTGACGAGGGCGTCGCTGAGGTGCGTCAGGTCCGCGACCTCCAAGCCGGCCTCGGCGAACAGGTCGGTTATGCCGCCGGTTTCGACGACGGAGGACGTGAGCTGGGCGAGGTACAGCTCGATCTCACGGCTCTGCCCGACGGGCAGGCCGCGGGCCTCGCGGTCCATCGCGTCGAGCAGCCGGTGCCACCCGGTGCCGCCGGACGATCGGACGACCCGTCAGGCGGATGATTGGGGCCGTCCGCACCGTCCCCTGAGCACCACGAACCTGACGGGAGGTCCACCGACGGACTCCTTGATCGTCGACGTCAGTTGCGTCACCGAGCAGGGGTTGCGTCTGTACGAGGTCCTCGGCGCGGACCGTTGCTCCTACCAGGACCTGCGAGATGGAGCGACCCGGCTCCTCGAGATTGACCACACTCTGCCGAACTCGGCAACCGGTCTCTACCTCGTCCTATGCGGACCGACGACCGAGGACTGGGCCGCCGACACCATCCGGGAAGCCGGGACGGCGCTCGGCGGGTGACGCGCCCTCGTCCGAGGCGGACGTTTTGAACGAATGCCAGCACATGAACTGTGGACCGCCCTCGCTGTGCGATCCGCAGTAACCTTCGGTCACTCTCGCACCGTTGCTCTAAAGATGGACCCCGCTCGTAGACACGGCGGGCCGACAGAAGAGGCACGCATGAAGATTTCGCAGATCCTGGACAAGATCGATTCCGGGGACATCGCCCTTCCGGAGTTCCAGCGGGGCTATGTCTGGACCCGGGACCAGGTACGCGCGTTCTTCCAGTCGCTGTACCGCGGCTACCCGATCGGTGGGTTTCTCACCTGGAGCACCAAGGCCGACAGCGCAAGCACCCGCGGGAGCGGCCCGGAGAAGGACGGCAGCGTGCAGCTGCTGCTCGACGGACAGCAGCGGGTGACCACACTCTACGGTGTCACCCAGGGCCGCTCGCCTCGCTTCTTCGAGGGTAACCAGGCCGCGCTCAACGGGCTGCACTTCCACCTGGAGACCGAGACCTTCGAGTTCTACGCCCCCGCCAAGATGAAGGATAATCCTCTCTGGGTCGACGTCACTGCCCTCTTCAAGGGAGGACTCGGCGCGCTTCTGCCCTCGATCACCGCGCTTGCCGGCAGCGACGGGTCCCTGGTGGCGGCCTACATCGAGCGCCTGAACCGGATCACCCAGATTACCGACCGCAATATCCACATCGAGGAGGTCACCGGCAAGGACATGACCATTGATGTCGTCGTGGAGATCTTCAACCGCGTCAACTCCGGCGGTACCAAGCTATCCAAGGGTGACCTGGCCCTCGCAGCCATTTGCGCGTCATGGCCCGACGCGCGCCCGACCATGAACACAGCCTTGAAGAACTGGTCCGACGCCGGCTTCACCTTCAAGCTGGACTGGCTACTCCGCAACGTCAACGCCGTCCTGACCGGAGAGGCCCAGTTCTCGAAACTGGGCGACATCGAGGTTGCGGAATTCCAGACCGGCCTGAAACAGACCATCGAGTCCGTCAGTTACATGCTCAACGCCCTCGGCGGCCGCCTCGGTCTCGACCACGGACGGGTGCTGAACGGCAGGGCCGCCTTCCCCGTCATGAGCCGTCTGCTGCACCACCACTCCGGCAAGTTCCCCGACGCCATGACCCGCGACCGGCTCTTCTACTGGTTCATTCACAGCTTCCTCTGGGGTCGGCACACCGGCGCCACAGAGACCGCCCTCAACCAGGACCTCGAGGCAGTCGACGCCGGAGGCGTCGACCGGCTCATCGAGACGCTGAGGCAAGCACGCGGCGGCCGACTGGAGGTCCGCCCCGACGACTTCCAGGCATCCAGCATGGGATCCCGCTTCTACCCGCTGCTCTACATGCTGTCCCGCGTCCACGGTGCACAGGACCTGGACAGCGGCGTCCCCCTCAAGGCCGGCATGCTCGGAAAGCTCAGCTCCCTCCAAGTGCATCACGTCTTCCCCAAGGCCCTTCTCTACAAGCACGGTTACAGCAGGGCCGAGGTCAACGCCGTCGCCAATTTCTGCTTCATCACCCAGGACACGAACCTGCAGATCAGCGCCAAGCGGCCCGAGGACTACCTCCCGGAGGTTGCCCAGAAGATTCCGGGCGCCCTCGAATCGCAGTGGGTACCCACCGATCCGGAGCTGTGGCACATCGACGCCTACCCCGCGTTCCTCGCCGCCCGGCGCGAACTCCTCGCCGAGGCCGCGAACAGCTTCCTCAGTACACTGCTCGAAGGGCCGTCGCCCGTCGGCCTGGCCGCGCCCGCCGACGCGTCGATCCTCAGGCCGGCCGCCGCTCCTGACCCGGCCACTACCACCGACGAGGACATGCCGGGCCTGGCCCAACTCCTGGAGGACCTGCATCAGCAGGGCTTCGCCGAACCGGAATTGGACAGCGAGGTGACCAACCTCGTACCCGGGAGCCCCGTACTCGTGGCCACAGCCTTCTGGCCCCAGGGCCTCCAGGAGGAGGTGGGCGACCCTGTCGTCCTGGTCCTGGAGACCACCCCGGACGAGCAGGCCGCCTTGGAGGCGAGCGACTACCGCGTCTTCCACAGCATGGACGCCTTGCGGCGCTACGTAGGCAACATCCACACCGACCAGGTGGCGTGACGGCCTCACGATCACCGAAGAAGAGGGACCGGGCGGCTCCGTCTCCCAAAGTACTTCGTGAGGCCGGCGCCGGCGACGCGCTGGCAGTCGCGTGAGGCCTCCTGGACGCCGAGGGAGGAGTGACGATCGCCTGAGCCCCACGTGAAGAACATGTCGGTGACAGCTTCAGGCGAGTGTTGGCCAATCTCCTGGTCCGCCCGATCTGCCGGGCCGCGGTAGAACGTCCGCTGTCATGTCCTTCCACATACGTAAAACCAAAAATCCCGTGCTGCACGACGCGGGTTACGCCAGCCGCTACGTTCGTGTCCGCAGAAAGGTTCGGCTGTGGGTAGCACTCCGGCGGCGCGCCGGCGCCCGCACCGCTATCGTCTGCGGGGAGGCGAGGGGGAGTGATGGGCGACGAGTACACCACAGTCGTGCCTGTGTGGGCTCTGTCGACGGCGGACGGCACGCACGTGCCTGCGGCGACCGGTGGGGACGCGCTCACTCCTGAGCGCCTGGTGGAGCTGCGGTCGGCCCTCGCGGCGTTCTCCCAGGCCCCTCTGGTCACCCTGGAGGCCCATCCGCTGACGGTACGTCACAGCCGTGGCTCCGGGTTGCTGCTGGGCGCGGTAAGTCCGCTGGCCCAGGAGCTGTCCCGTCTGGTCGCCGGGCACTCCCGCGACATTCCGGCCGTTGCCGCGGTTGCCGGGTCCGGTGAGGTGCTCTACCGGATGGTCGTGCCCGCGAAGGTGGCGACGCAGGTCGGCAAGGGACTCGTGAAGCCGATGGTGCCCAAGGCGGTGCCGCACGGCGTCTACGGTGAACTGGTTGACCAAAGCAGCAAGTTGATTGCCGCCAAGGCGGCGTTCGTCCCCGTCGGAACAGCGGGGACCGCAGGCGCGGCGGGCGCGGCGGCGGGGACCGCCGCAGCCGGGACGGCGCTCACCGTCGCCGCACCGCTGATCCTCATGGCGGTGGCCCTCGGCGCGAGCGCGTACGCAGACCACCAGCGCCAAGCCGCGATCCAGCGCATCACAGAGCTGCTGGAGGATCTCCGCGACGAGAGGCTGGAGCAGGAGCGGAGCGAGCTGGACGGGTGCCGGGACGCGATCGACAAGGCCACGGGGGTACTCCTCGACCAGGGGAAGATTGGTGCGTCGCTTGGCCTCGACTCTGCGGCTCACGCGATCAGCACGGCGACCGAGAGGGCGGGCCGCCGCATCGGGAAGTGGGAGGCCGCATTCGCCGCGTTCGGTGACGGACGGGTCGACGTCGCCGACCTAGAGGCGGCGTTCGACGGCGTTACCACCGAGGGGGGCCGCTTCCGCGCCCACCTCGAACTCGCCGCGCTAGCCATCGCGCTCAAGCGGCGGGTGAACGTCCTCCAGGCTGTGGAGGCCGGGCAGGACGACCCCGGCAATCCCTTCGAGAACTTCGTGCGCAGCCTGAACACCGACCAGCGGCGCGTCGACGAGCTCGAAGCCCGGATCGCGGGCGTGCTCCTGCGGCTGTCGTCGCTGGAGCTGGGCCCCCCGAAGCGTTTGACCGGCAAAGTCATGACGCGGGGGCAGGTGGACGCCCTGCTGGAGGCGTCCTACCGGATCAGGTCCTTGGCGCGGGGCGTCACCACCGCGGCTCCGGCCGCGGACGTCGTCATCGACATCGAGAGGCACGCCGACGGCGGCCTCCTGGTGCTTCCGGCCCGCGCGGCCTAGTGACCGGCGACCGGCGACCGGCGACCGCTCAGGACACCAAGGCCGTCGGTCCCGTCGCAAAATACGTCCCTGGTCGTGCCCATCCCGTCGGCCATGCTGGCAGTCGCGGACATCACCGACCGTGTTAACAAGCTGTGGATCGCCGGCGAACTCGTCAGGGCCACAGTATGTTCGGGGCGGACACCGATCACGGCTCCGGTGTCCACGACGTTCAGCCTGTGGCGGCGGTGTGCCGGTGTGGAGCCGGATGGACGGCGGCCCAGAACGCTGGATCCGCGCTGGATAGGCATTCCGATGGGCCTGTTGTTGCTGGTGACAGGGAAGCGGCCAACATTCCGCTTTAACGTCTGACGTCATGTCAATGTCTGTGCCCGGCACGTCTGTTGCCGGGTCGGGCGCAGCTGTGTGTCCGTAGTGAGTCCTCGGTCCCGCATGCGGTGACAGCGTTCGGCCGGGCGGCGCGGTCGGTGATCTCGGCCTCGACCTCCTCGGGGGTGAGAGCTTCGTTGTCGGTCTCGAAGTGGGTGACGACATCCCGCAGCTTGTCCGTGGCGACCCTCTTCTTGAGAGTCTCGGTGGCATAGGCGAAGAAGCCGCCGGGCGCCCGGGGATTGTGTAATGACTTCCCCGGCTTTCGGTACACCCGCGGGGATTCGCGACGCCTGTCGAGGCGCGGTGGGAGGATGCGGGGAGGGCCGGAGAGGGGCGGGGAGCGTGGGGCGCGGGGAGCGGAACACCGTCGCGGGGGGAATGCGACTGCTTGAGGCGGCTCAGGCAGTGGTCGGTGACCACGGAAGGGCAGTGGAGGCGGTACGGGCGGCGCTGAAGCCGATGCACGATGCGGCGGTGAAGCGGGAACTGGACACCATCCCCGTCGCGCGGCTGCAGGACGTCACCGAAGGACGGCTGCGGCTGGGGGGCGTAGAGAAGAGCGGGCTGCGCACCCTGGGCAGTGTTCTCGAAGCGGGCCCTTACCGCTTGCGGCAGATTCCCGGTGTCGGGCAGCGCACCGTCGACCAGATGCTCGCCGCCGCCCGCCGGCTTGCCGAGGCTGTGCACGAGACCGTGGCCGTCCATATCGACGTGGACCGGCCGGAGCCGCGCACCACCGCGCTCGTCATGGCCCTGCACGTCCTGGTGGAGGCCGGCCCGGACGCCCGGAGGGCGGTCGACAAGGCCACCGTCCTGGCGGAACGGCTCGGCCCGTTGCTGGCCGACGCGAGGCCCGCCGCGGGAAAGGTCAGGATGCTGCTGGCCGGCCGGGAGAAGAAGGCTCGCGCGTGGGCGGCGGTCGCCGAGATCCGGTCGCTGGTGGACGAGGCGGATCGGGCCGGTCTGCCCGAGTCGATCGCCCAGGCGTCGGTGGACCTGCTTCGGGGGCCCTCGTCCGACGTCGCGGCCTGGGTGGACTTCGAACTCCACTCCGCGGAGTACTACAGCCTGCTCGCCGAGATCTCCGGGCGGCAACCGGACGCGGCTGCCGCGGAAGGTTTCCTGCCGGACGAGATCGCGGAGCGGGTAAGGACCCAGGACCTCGACGACACGCACCGGCGGGTCTCCCTGCGCGGTTACCAGGCGTTCGGCGCACGGTTCGCACTTGCACAGCGCAAGGTGATACTCGGCGACGAAATGGGCCTCGGGAAGACCATCCAGGCGATCGCCGTCCTCGCCCACCTGGCTGCCGAGGGACAGACTCACTTCATGGTCGTCTGCCCGGCGAGCGTCCTCGTGAACTGGACTCGGGAGATCGAGGACCGAAGCGCCCTGCGCGTCGTATTGCTGCACGGTCCCGACCGGCATTACGCGTTCGCCGACTGGAAGGGGCGGGGCGGGGTGGGGGTGACCACGTTCGACGCCCTGCGCGGATTTCCGGCGCCGGGCGGCGGCGAGGTCGGGCTCCTCGTCGTCGACGAAGCGCACTCCGTGAAGAACCCGAAGACCAAGCGGTCTCAGTCGGTCGCCCTGTGGACGGAGCGTTGTGAGCGCAACCTCTTCATGACCGGAACCCCGATGGAGAACCGGGTCGTGGAGTTCCGCAACTTGGTCCAGATGCTCGATGGCGATGTCGCGGACTCCCTCGGTGAACGGGACGCGTTGGCCGGATCGGTCGCCTTCCGCAAGGCCGTGGCCCCGGTCTACCTGCGGCGCAACCAGGAGGACGTGCTGACGGAACTCCCGAGTCTTCAACAGACCGACGAGTGGGAGGAGCTGAGCGCGTCGGACGAGGAGGAGTACCGCGAAGCCGTGCGCACGGGCAACTTCATGGCCATGCGCAGGGCCGCGTACATGCGCCCTGAGAAGTCGGCCAAGCTGGCACGGCTCCGGGAGATAGTCCAGGAGGCCGGCGAGAACGGGCAGAAGACAGTGGTCTTCTCCAACTTCAAGGACGTGTTGGGCGTGGTGAAGGAGGCCCTTGCGGCCGGAACCGCCGGCGTCACTCCGGTGTTCGGTCCGCTGGCCGGCGGAGTCCCGGCCCGGCGTCGCCAGGAGATCGTCGACGACTTCGCCGGTGTCCAGGGCCCGGCTGTACTCCTGGGGCAGATCCACGCAGCGGGCGTCGGCCTCAACCTGCAGGCCGCCTCTGTCGTCGTCATCTGCGAACCCCAGATCAAGCCGACCATCGAACATCAGGCGGTGGCCCGCGCCCATCGTATGGGCCAGGTCAGGCCGGTTCGCGTGCACCGTATCCTCGCCACGGGAGGCGTGGACGAACGCATGGTCACGATGCTGGAGACCAAGACGCGCCTGTTCGATGCCTACGCCCGCCGCAGCGCCGTGGCAGAAGCCACCCCGGACGCGGTCGACGTGTCGGACACCGAGTTGGCACGTCGCATCGTCGAGGAGGAACAGGCACGTCTGGGCATGACGGACGGGAGGCCGACGCCGTCCGACTGAGGGTGCCCTTTCTCACGCTCCCGGGGGAGACGCAGCAGGCGCTCGGGGCCCTTCCGGCTTCGCAGCGGGCGGGGCCTCGTGCGGCGGCTGCCAGGCTGCTGTGCACAGAGCTTCTGTTACGGCGGTTGTGTAGCGGGCGGCGGTGAGCCAGTAGGTGGCGAAGGTGTCGGTGTCGGCGGGGAGGAGGCGGCCGAAGGGGTCGCGGTCGCGTGGGGACGCCGAGGTGCACAAGGTGGTGAGGAGTGCGGCTGCCGTGGGGAGGCCCGCGCGGCGCAGGCGGGTGGTCTCGGGGGTGACGTCGGCGAGCATACCGAGGGCGGCGCGGCCTGCCAGGACCGTCTGTTCGACCCGGCGCTCCAGGAGGTACAGGGGTGAGTGCGCGCCGGGCTCCTCGTGCCGGGGCGGGGCGGGGTGCACGGGGGCGGCCGGGTCCGGGAGGTCGGCGCGGCTCAGGCGGTCGAGGCCGAGGTCGATCGTGCCCTCGCCGGTGGGGTGGGAGCAGGCGAGGAGGGCGAGCCGGGGGTGGGGGGCGGGCAGCAGGCGGCCGATGATCCTCAGCCGTGTGCCCGGCGCCGTGGCCAGCAGTGTCAGGTTGTCGCGGTGGGCCAGCGCGGGGTCGTCGTCGGCGGCGGTGAGCCGGACGGGGATGCCTCCCGCGCCCAGTGCGAGCAGGCAGGTGCTGCCCGGCTCCCGTACGGCGCCGAGGAGTTCGACGTCCAGGAAGAGCAGGTCGCTGCCGCTGCCGTCCGGGTCAGCGTGGTCCGTGTGGTCCGCGTGGTCCGCGTGGCGGGAGGCGGACCGCAGGGCGCGGGCGGCCTGTTCGGGCGGTGGCGTCTGCCACAGGGCGGCGAGCGGCGGTTCCGTCCACGCCGCGCCCCGGGCGGTGACGGCCTTGACGCCCTTGCCCGCGCCGAGTCTGCCGTCCGGGGAGACCGTCGCCCCCGAGACCGCCAGTCCGGCCCGGCCCAGCTCCCGGTGGGTGAGCGCGCTGTCCCCGAGGCGTACGGCCCGGTCGGCCACGCCCAGGGCACGCCCGACGCCGCCGGGCGCCACGTCGTCCACCGTGCAGAGGCGGCCGTCGGTTGCGGCGACCCAGGTGCGGACGCCGCCGTGCCCCGAGTCGGTGACCACGGGTTCGGTGAACAGGCCGTACAGGCGCAGTGAGCCGTCCGGGCGGTACGGGCGGCGCGCGCGGCCCTTGACGGCGGCCAGCTCCGCCCCGGACGCCGTGCCCACCCGGCGTGCGGTGCCCAGCAGTTCGGTCAGGGCGGTGACCAGGTCGGCGGTGCGGTAGGACGGGGTCCCGGCGCGGGCCGCGCGCAGCAGTGTGACGACGGACAGCGCGGCGCCCGCGGCGCGCGGGAGGTGCCGGAGCCGGGCGGTGTGCGCGGCCCGGAGGAGGGCCGACTGGGTGACGGCGCCGGCTCCGCCGACACCTGCCTCCAGCACGGCGGTGCCCGCCGACCACAGGGCGTCCGCCGCGGCACGCTGGGCCGGGTCGGCCACTTCGGGTGGGGAGGCGGGGGCCTGGGCGGGGGCGGGTTCGGGTACGGCCTCCTGTGCCGGTTCGGCCATCGGCGCGGCGCAGGAGGCTGCCGCGCGGTGCACGCACGCCGGGGCGAGGAGGCAGCCGCAGGTGATGGCGTCCGCCGTCGCCACCACACCGCCCGGGGCGTGCAGGCGCAGCTCCGTCTCGTCGTCGAGCGCGATCGTCACCGTGTCCCCGGCGCGGTGCGTCGGGAGGGCGCCGAGCTTGGTGACGGTCGCGTCCAGCCGCTTGCGCAGCCGGGGCGAGAGGTCCTCCACCAATGTGGCGGTGACCTCCGGTGCGACAGGTGGCAACTGGGCGGCGGTCACGCGGTCTTCTCCCCGATCCAGCGGGCCAGTTCGAGTGGGCTGAGCGCCGCCACGGGCATGCCGGCGGCCACGAGCTGCCCGGCGACACCCGTCGAGTAGCGGGGGCGGCCGGCGTCGTCGAGGCTCGCGCACCCGAGGACGTGGCAGCCGGTGTTCACCAGGGCCCGCACTTCGGCCAGCAGTCCGCCGAGCGGCGCGCCCTCCTCGAAGTCGCTGACGACGACGACGAGGGTCCGGGCGGGCACCGCGATCAGGCCGCGGGCGTGCCGCAGCCCGGCGGCGATGTGCGTGCCCCCGCCGACGCTCACCTCCAGCAGGAGGGAGAGGGGATCGTGCACATGGCCGGTGAGGTCGACGACCTCCGTGGAGAAGGCCAGGAAGTGCGTGCTCAGGGTCGGCACACCGGCGAGCACGGAGGCGGTCAGCGCCGACCAGATCGTGGACGCCTCCATGGATCCGGAGACATCGGTGACCAGGATCAGGCGCCAGTCGGCCGACCGGCGGACGCGGCTGCGGAAGACCGGCTTCTCGGGGACCACCTGGACCGTCCCGTCGGCCGTCCGGCGGGCGGTGGCCAGGTTGGCGCGCAGCGTGCGCGGCAGGTCCAGCCGGCCGCCGGGGCGTCGGGTGGGCCGGGCCGACACCGTGCCGGTGAGGGCGGGGCGCAGCCGGGTGGCCAGCTGCCGGGTCAGCTCGTCGACCAGGCGGCGGACCAGGGGCCGCAGCGCCGCGAGGCGGGCTTCGGGGAGGCCGCCGGCGTACTGCAGGATCGTCCGGAGCAGTTCCACGGAGGGGGTGGCGGCCGCCGGGTCGACCTCGGCGAGGACGTCCTGACGGCCTGTCGCCGCCGCTGCGGCGAGCACCTCCTCGCGGATGCCGGGGCCGAACAGCGCGGCCAGTTCCTCGGACCACTCGCGGACGCCGGGGAACGACGGTTCCCGGCCGCCGCGCGGTCCGGAGCCGCCGCCGAAGCCGGGCGGGCCGCTGTGCGACCCCTCGCCGTGGCCCGTGCCGTACAGCTCGTCCAGCGCGGTCGCCAGACGGGCCGCGCCGGACGGCAGCCGGTCGTGGCGGCGGCCGAGCACGAGCCGCCACCGGTCGGCGGGCCCGAGGGTCCGCGCGGCAGCGGGTGCGGCGAGGGGACGCGTGCCGGCGGTGTGGCCGGACGGCGGCGGGAGCCGGTCGTCGTGCGCGGGCGGCGGGACGGGCAGGCCGAGTCCGGTCAGCAGCTCACGGGCCGCGAGGTCGGCGGCCGTCCGGCGGGCCAGCTCCGCCGGATCGTCCCCGCCGAGGGTGCCGACCTGTTCGCCGAGCCGTTCCTCGACGGTGTCCAGCAGCCGGTCCCGGGCCGCCGGGCTCATGGTGTCGAAGCCACCGCGGAGGGCCGGCAGCCGGGCCAGGAACGCGGTGTCGTCCAGTTCGACGACCCGGTCCAGCAACGGGTCCAGGGCGCCGACGCCGACGGTCAGCAGCGGGCCCGCGACCGTCAGGACACCCGTGAGGCGGGCGGTGAGCGCGGCCCGGGAGCCGCTGTCCACGGCTCCGTCCACCCAGGAGGCGACGCGCACCCCGAAGGTGTCGGCGTCCTCGTGGCCCGTGAGCACCCTGACCGCTCCGGCGGCCGCAGCGATCAGCGGGGCGCCGTCGGCGGCCAGCCGGGCGAGGGCGTCGGTGAGCCGGATGCCGCCCACCCGGTCGGCACGCTGGGCCAGTTCGAGCAGCGCTCGGGCGTCCTCGGGCTCCTCGGATCCGGTCAGGCCGTCGACCTGGCGGACCGCGGCCGAGGTCAGGAGCTCGGCCGCGCGCGCGGTGCGGACGGCACGGGCGGAGGCGGGGGCGGAGGCCGGCGCGGTGGCCGAGGCGGTGGCTTCCGGGTCCGGGGCGGTGGCGGTGGCGTCCGGGGCAGAGGGGCCGTCGGGACCGGCCAGGCCCGGCAGGTGGCCGGCGTCGATACGGTCCAGCAGGTCGAGCCCGGCCAGGAGTTCGGGGAGCGTGCCGCTCGCGGGAAGCACGGCCGCCAGTTCGGTCAGCCGCTCGTCGGCCAGGGCGGGGAGCCCGCACGCGGCGGCCTCCGTGAGGCCGCCGATGACCTGGGCGGCCGTCGGGCCGCCGTCCGCGCGCTCGGCCGCGTGCCGCTGCCGCAGCACGCCCTCGGCCGCCTGGGCAGGGGTGACGCCGCGGGCCCCGGCCGCGGTGAGCGTCGCGGCCGTCGCCGGGGTCCACCGCACCTGCCAGCGCGTCGTCAGTCCTTCCGTGCCCGCCGCGCCGGTCACCCCCTGCTCCTGCGCGTACGGGATGCCGCACACCGTCAGCCTGCGCAGCAGCAGGTCGCGGCGCCGGTCCAGGGCGGAGCGCGCCGGGTCGAGCCGCAGGTCGCGCGGTGTTCTCTCGTGCGTGTCCTGCGGGCCCGGGAGGGAGAGCGCCGCGGCCTCGGCCTCGACGGCGGGGCCCAGGCCGCTGCGCGGAGCGTCGCGCGCGGGCCGTCCGGTGCGGGCTCCGACGAGGACGCGTTCGAGGGCCCGCGCGACCGCGCGGCCCGTGCCGTAGGTCTCGCCGCGCCCCAGCACCGTCTGCACGGCTTCCTGGAGTTCGCCGCGGCCCGGGGCGGGGAGGTCGCGCAGGCGGGCCAGGTCACCGGCCACCCGGACGACCTCCCGGCTGTCCGCCGGGCCGTAGGGGTGGCCCTGTTCGCGCAGGTCGGCGCAGATGCGGACCGCGGTGCGGACCAGCGCCTCGTGCAGCGCGGCCGGGTCCCCGGCCGCGTCCAGGACCGTGTGCTGCCACTCCGGATCCCGGATGCCGGCCGGGTAGCCGGAGCGTGAGTCGAGCAACGGGTACGCGTACGGGATCAGGGAGACCGTGCACGCCGCCGGGCCGGCGGTGTCGTCCACGCCGCGCCCGTCGGCGCCAGAAGCGCCCCCGGCGGTCCCGGCGGCCCCGGCGGCCCCGGCGTCCCCGGCGGACGACGGCAGCAGCGCCGGAGCGTGGAAGGCCCCCACCACCACGGCGGGCCGCCGCCCGCCCGCGAGGGCCTCGGCGACATGTCCGCGCATCCAGGACTCGCGCACCAGGTCCGTCCCCTGCACCCCGCCCCGCGCCTCGGCCTCACGGCGCAGCGCCCAGCCGGTGAGCAGGGCGGCGCGGCGCAGCGCCTCGGGTGCCGAGCCGGGTGCGAGTGCCTCGACCAGCCGGTCCCACAGGTCGTCGCCGTCCCGGCCGGTGAGCCGGGACCGCAGCGCGGCGGACAGCCCGTGCCCTTCCTCCGGCAGGGGCGCGGGGTCAGCGCCCGGGGCGGGGGCGTCCGGGGGGACGCCCGCCCACGCCCGGTCGGCCAGCGGCAGATCGCAGGCCACCGCCGGAACCCCGTTCCTCGCCGCCCAGCGCAGGGCGACCAGTTCGGGCGAGAAGTCCGCGAACGGGTAGAAGGCCGGACCCCGTTCGTCCGCCGGGCCAAGTCCCGACCCGTGGGCGGGTACGGCGGCCAGCGCCACCGGGGCCTGCGTCTCCTCGTGGGCGAGCCAGCCCAGCCAGGGCTGGAACTCGGCGGGGAGTTCGACGAGGAGGACGTCGGGGGCCGCCGCGTCCAGCAGCGCCGGGAGGGCGGCCGCCAGCGAGGGCGCGTGGTGGCGTACCCCGATCAGGAACGGCATCCCGGGTCCGGTCGCCGCGAGGGCCGCCACCGCGGCTTCCGGGGCGGCGGGCCCGCCCGCCGGATCCCGCGCCGGCGGAACGGCCGGTGCACCGGCGGCGGATGACACCTCGGTGGCGGCCCGCGGCCCGGGGGTGGTGGACTGGCTCATCCGTCAGTTCTCCAGCACCGCGCGCAGGTCCCACAGGGCACGCCAGGTGGCCGACCCCTGCTCCGCGCGCCTGCGCACCGGCCCGTCCCAGTACCCCAGCAGCCGTGCCGCGTCGGCGGGGTCGTCCTTCCGGACGACGCCGAGCAGATGGCCGGGCAGCAGGGAGAGGACGTCCCGGTCGCCGGGGAAGTAGGCGGCGGCCAGGCCGAGCGCGCCCGCGACGGAGACGGCCTCCGCCGTGCTCATGACCGTGGAGGAGCGTTCGACCTCCCAGCCCTCCGCGGAGCGGCCCTCGCGCAGATCCCGGAAGACGGTGACGAGGACGTCGAGCACCGCGTCGTCCACCTGGTAGGCGGCGCCCGCGCGTTCGACGGCGGCCCGCGACTGGCGCCGGACGAGCGCGGTCTCGGCGTCCACGTCCCCGATGGGCCCCACGGTCTCGAAGTTGAAGCGCCGCTTCAGCGCCGCGGACATCTCCGAGACGCCCTTGTCCCGCAGGTTGGCGGTGGCGATGAGGGTGAACCCGGGGGCCGCGTGCACCTGGGCGCCCTCGCTGCCGGCGAGTTCGGGGACCGCGATCCGCCGCTCGGAGAGCAGCGACACCAGGGCGTCCTGGACCTCCGGCAGGCAGCGGGTGACCTCCTCCACGCGGGCGACGGCCCCCCGGGTCATGGCGGCGAGCACGGGGGAGGGCACCAGGGCCTGCCGGGTGGGGCCCTGGGCGAGCAGCAGCGCGTAGTTCCAGCCGTACTTGAGCTGGTCCTCGGTGGTGCCCGCGGTGCCCTGCACGGTGAGCGCGCTGGTCCCGCAGACGGCGGCCGACAGCAGTTCGGAGAGCATGGACTTGGCGGTGCCGGGTTCGCCCACGAGGAGCAGCCCGCGCTCTCCGGCGAGGGTGACCACACACCGTTCGACCAGGGCGCGCTCGCCGACGAACTTCTGCTCGATCACCAGACGGCGCGGCACCCCGGCCCCGGGCCGGGCGTCCTTCGGCAGGCCCAGGGCCTCGCCCGCGCTGCCCATGACGAAGGTGACCACGGCGCGCGGGGTGAGCAGCCAGCCGGGCGGGCGGGGCCCGGGGTCGTGGGCGGCGAGGAAGGCCAGTTCGGTGGCGTACCGGTCCTCGGGCGGGGTGACCTGGCGGTGCTCCGGGCCGGAGGCCGCGGCCCGGTCCGGGCCGCCGCCCGGGACGGCGCTGTCGGTGAGGGGCGTGGTGTCGGTCGTCATCGGCGGCGGCCCTTCCGGGGTGTGCGGGTGTTCAGCTCTTCGAAGGCGGGGGCGTCGCCGCCGCGGACCCGTGCCCAGGCGGCTGCGAAGAGCGCGGGGACGGGCAGGTCGGGCAGGATCCGGGCGGACCCGGCCACGGGGTGGAGGCGTTCCTTCCAGGTCTCCAGCGGCAGCCCGGGGGCGCCGCGTTCGAGCCAGCCGCAGGGGAGGAACAGGGTGCGGCCGGCGCGGGAGCGCTTCGCCTCCACGACGAGGCCGGACGCGGCGAGTTCCGCTCGGGCCTTCTTGACCCGGACCGGCTTCCACTCGGTCCAGCGCACGCAGTTGCGGTCCGTCGGGTCGGGCAGGGCGAGCAGCATCAGGTAGAGGGCGGCGGCGTCCGCGCTCAGGCCGAGGGCGTCGACGGCCTCGGCCAGCAGGTCCGGCACCGTACGGGCCGGGTCCTGGGCGGGGTGGTGCGGGGAGCCGTCCGGGGCGCCGGCCGTGGCCAGCGCGTCGATGCCGTCGCCCAGCAGGGTGCGCAGGGCGAGCAGGTCGCCGGTGTAGTGCGGGCCGACCGTGCCCTCGACGAGGCCGAACGCCGGGTCGTCGGGGCCCGCCAGTCCGGCCGGACGTATCAGCAGCTTCTCGTTGCTGCCGTGGCCGGGCGCGAGGAGCAGCGCCGCACCGGCCCGGACCAGGCCGTCGGCGTCGGCGCCGCCGGTCTCGGGGAGGCCGTGGGCGGCGCGGACGGCACGGCCGACCGACTCCCCCGACCCGGTCCACTCCAGGCCCAGATCCAGCAGCAGGTCCGGGTCGGCGAGGCGGCCACGCAGGGCCGCGAGGCCGACCGGCAGCTCCGCCCGCAGGGGGTGCCGGTACGGCAGCGTGTAGGCGAGGGTGCGCAGGGCGGTCAGGGCCGAGGACAGCGCACCGTGGGCGTCCACCAGGCGCAGGCCCGTACGGCCGGTGCCGTCCTGGACGGCGGTGCCGTGGGCGAGCCAGGTCCGGGAGCGCGCGTTGAGGATCAGGTCGACGGCGCCCGGGGCGGAGCCCGACAGGTCGAGGTCCAGTTCCTCGGGGACGCGGACGAGGCGGGCCAGGCGCTGCTGCCAGACCTCGGCGGCGGCCCGGACGTCGGGGCCCGTGGACCACAGCTCGGCCGGGTCGGCGGGCAGCAGTGCCCGGAGCAGGGCGTGCCGGTCGTTGCGGGGCAGGGCGTTCAGCCGGGCCTGGGCCGCCACGAAGGCACGCGGCTTCAGCCCGAGCAGCGCGAGCGCCTCGGCGCCGGGCTCCTCGACGGCCGCCGACAGCAGGGCGGCGGACTGGAGGGGGCCGATCGAGGTGGCCGTGTGGAACGCCTCGGCGGCCTCCGGACGCCAGGGTGCCGGGCCCTGCTCCCGTACCAGGGAGGTGAGCCGGGTGAGCCGGTCGGGGGCGATGCCCTTCCGGTGGAGGTGCTCGTGTTCCAGGGCGAAGCCCGGAACGGGGCCGAAGGCGCCGGTCGGGTCGTGGTCCAGGGCGAGCCAATGTGCCGCGTCGTACCGGGAGTTCCAGCCGCGGTCGGCGATGACCACGACGGTACGGGCGCCCCTGCGCAGCACCTGGCCGAGGCGGGGTACGGCCTTGTGGCGTCCCGGCCCGGAAGCCCCCGCGCTGAACGGCTCGACGAGCTCCACCTGCCGGACCGTGCCCGCGGGGTCGGCGAGCGGGCCCGCGGCGAGGGCTTCCAGCAGTACGAGGAGGCCGGCGCGGTGCTCGGGGGAGGTGGTCGCGGACGCCGCCCGGTAGGCCAGTTCGGGCAGCGTGTCGAGGAGGGAGGTCCAGGACAGGGCGTCGCCGGGCACGGTGTGCTCGTCCCGCTGCCAGCCGTCGGCAAGGGTGAACGGGGCCTCGGACGGCGTGGGCGGGCCGAACGCCGGTTCGCCGCCGAGGACATGGTTGACGGCGAGGATCTGCCGGACCACGGTCCACCGGCCCTCGGATCCCCACCAGTTGCCGTGCATGCGCTCGGAGCCCCAGGCGGAGGCGTTCCGCAGGGTCGTGTCGTCGCCGTGCTCGGGCTCGTGGTCGAAGAACATGCCCTTGGTGTGCGCGGTGTTCCGGGGAGTGGCCGGTTGCGCGGGCTTGGGCGGTTCCAGATACCGCGCCGCCTCGGCAGCCCGGTCCACCGCGTTGCGGACGAGCGCGGTGACGCCCGCGAGGAGCCGTGCGTCGGACACCTCGGGCAGCACCCGGGCGACGGCCTCCTGGCTCAGCTCCTGTGACGAGGGCCCGGTGTAGTCCTTTACGGCCCGGAACGCTTTGAGGTGCTGGGCGACCGCGGCGGCGACCTCCTTGAACAGTTCCCCCGCCCGGGAGTCCGTCAGCGCCCGCAGGGCGGAGGATCCCCGCTCGTCCCTCGGGCGCAGGGCGTGCCAGTAGGCGACCGGAGGCACATAGGGCGTGCCCGCCGCGTCCTTCCCGCCGGAGGGGCCGGGGAGGACGGACCACAGGCCGCCACCGGTGCCGTCGGTGTCCGCCGGGCGCGCTTCGATGCGGCCGTGGTGCAAGGTGATGACCGGCCGTGATCCGCCGGGCAGGGTGAGGGCGCCGAGCGGCACCGCGGAGCCGCCGCCGGGCAGCGGGTCCGGCAGGGTGACCGTGTGGCCGTCGGGGGTGCCGACGGAGATCCGGTGCCCGTCGGCAGGGGCTGCCGTGCCCGGCTCGGCGACCGTGCGGCGGACCCAGCGGCCGAGGACCGCGCCGTCCGTGCCGAACGGGGTGGTCTCCAGGCCGGGTTGCAGGGGCAGTACCTGGCAGTCCTCGGTGAGCAGCCGGGTGCCGTCCCGCACCGCAGAGCGCAGGAAGGCGGGCAGGGACGCGCGGCCGTGCGTGCCGCTGACCGGGTCGTACTCCAGCCACACCGCTTGCGTGCCCTGGTGGCCTTCCCGCCAGTGACCGGTGCCGTCGGAGATGACGGCGCGCTGGGGCGGCAGGGAGGTGTCGCCCGCGTGCAGGGCCTTGCCGCCGGTGGCGCGGCCGCCGGCGGGCAGCGGCAGGCAGACCTCGTCCGAGGCGCCGGAGCCGCCCCACCGGGAGATCTGCTCGCCGCCGACGGTGAACACCTCGGCGGGGCGGTGCGACCAGTAGCCGCGCTGCGTGCCTTCCTCCCACCAGATCACCAGCAACTCGCCGTCGACGTAACGGAAGGCGAGCGGCCGCCAGGGGTCGACGGCGGGGGGCACCCGCAGGGTGTGCTGCAGCAGAACGCCTTCCGGGCCGACGACGACGGCCCGTTCGGAAGTGTTCAGGATCAGGGCGGGCCAGGCGCCGGTGACACCGACACCCTCCGACCTGTTGTGCCGCCGACGCGCGGCGGCGGCCTCGGCGGCCAGTTCGGCGTAGGTCTCGTCGAGGGCGGGCCAGCCCAGTTCGTCGAGGACCCCGGTACGCAGGGTGGCGGCGAGCAGCGGCACGACATCGTGGCTCTTGAGGAGCCGTACGGCCTCGGGGGCGACGTCCGCGGCCACGGCGCGGAACCCCGCGATCTTGTGGAGAGCGGTGTACAGCTCGGGGAGCCCGCGCGCGGCCGCGTACTCCTCGGCGCAGGCGGTCAGCCACTCCCGCAGGATGCCGGAGAGCACCGGGTGCGCCGCCAGCTTCGCCGGCACGCCGTCGCCCGGCTGCTGGTGACGCTCGCCGAGGCTGCCGATGTTCTGCCGCAGAAGGGCGCGGAAGAGGGGCTGTCCGGCGACGGCGGCGAGATCCCGCGCGCCCGGTGCGGTGTCGGTGAGCCACGGGCCGACCTGGACGGCGGACCACGCGCGGCTCATCGCCTCGTCGTCCGGCTCGGCGACGGGGACGCCGCAGGCCAGGACGAGGTCGAGAAGGTCCAGGTCGGCGTTGCGCTGCCAGCGGCCCTGGAACAGCTCGACGGGGTGTCCGTCGGCGCGCAGCCGGTCGGCCATCCGGGCGGCCAGGTCGAGGGTCTGCGGGCTGCGGCCCGGGGTGACCCGGTGGCGCCGGCGGTGTGCCTCCCAGCGGGCGATCCAGTCCGCCGGGGAGACGGACGGGGCGCGGGGAACGCCGTCGGTGGTGTCCGGGAGAGCGGTCAGCAGGTCCTCGGCGCCGGACTCGGCCAGGAACGCCAGCCACGCCGGTTCGCCGTCCGCGTCCCGGCCGCTCTCGCTGAACGTCTCCGGGAAGAAGCCGAGGAGCCGGACCCGTACGGCCGCGTCCCGCCGGGTGAGGGCGAGGAGCGCGGAGCGGTAGGCCGCCCAGAACGAGGCGGGGGCGCGGACGACCCCCGGGGAACCGATCAGATCGGCCACCAGCTCGTGTTCGGCGGCCTCGCGGTCCAGCCCCGCCGCCTTGACCAGCGCGCGCACGTCCTGCGGCAGCGCCGCGTACGGCGGCATGCCCGCCGCGCAGCGCTCCACCAGCAGACGGCGGAACTGCGCCCAGGCGTCCGCCGGTGCCAGCCGGGCCGCCAGGTCCCGCACGTACTGCCGCAGCGCCTTGACCGTCAGCGCGCCGGCGAACGCGAACTCCAGGAAGACGGCCCGCTGCCGGTCCTCGTCCACGACCAGCCCGTGCACCCGCTCGGCCTCGCGGGCCTTGCCGAAGAAGGAGGCGGCGTAGGCGGTGTTCTCGGCCTGGAGGAAGAGACGCGCCACCTGCTCGTAGTAGGTGGGGAGGAAGTGGGGCACGGCCCGGCCCAGCCGGGTGCCGAGCGCGTCGAAGCCCTCCTTGGCCGCTCCGGCACGGGTCCTGGCCTGCCGTCCCAGCCGCTCGATGTCCTTGACCAGGGCCAGGGCGTGGTGCCCGTTGGCCGGGTCGTTGACCAGCGCCCAGGCCGGGAAGCCCAGCGTCTCGCGGCGCACCTGGCCCACGACGGGGGCCTCGGACGTCCGGGCCAGCCCGAGGAACTCCAGGGCCAGATCCTCGGCCTCGCCGAGAGTGCCGGGCACGAGCCGGACCACGGGGCGGTCGCCCAGGGCGGTGTGCGCGTACGTGCGGGCGGTCAGCGCGTCGGCGTCGTCCCGGTCGGTGGCGCCGGCCGGGAGGATCGCGCCCACGTCCAGCAGGGCCGCCGCGCGCGCCGCCGCCGTGGTCGCAGGGGTGTTCGTCGTCGTGGTCTCCGTCGTCGTGGTGCTCATGCCGCCCGCTCCTCGTCCGCCACGTCGCGGCCGGCGTAGAGCGCCGCCGCCATGCGCATGCCCTCGGACCACGCGACGGGGCCGACCTCGGCGGCCGTCAGCGCGCGCCCCGCGGGGTCGGTCCAGCCCAGGGGGCCCGTCTCGGTGCCGTACGCGTCGTACCCGTCGTGCTCGCCGATCCAGATGCGCGCCTCGGCGGTGGCGCCGTCCTCGACGACCGGGCAGACCGCGTATCCGCCGCGCGACCGGTACCCGAGCTGGGTCACCCGGCCGTGCAGGAAGCGCAGCTCCTTGAAGACGCCGCCGGCGTAGGTGGTCACGGAGGTGGTGTCCGGGGCGAGGCCCGGCGGGCGGCGCCACACCTCGCGGAACAACTGCTCCACGTTCTGCCGCACCTCCAGCTCGACCGCGAACTCCCGCAGTTCGTCGAGGTCGTCGAGCAGGACGGGGTGGGGCACGCTGACGACGTCCGGGGTGATGCGGACCGTGTCCCCGTCCAGATCGACGAGGCCGAGACCGCGGTCGGGATCGACATCGCGCAGGAACCCGGCGACTCCGCCGTCCGCGCCGGTGACGACCACGTCCCGCAGGGCCGCCTGCCACGCCGGGTCGGGCCAGACCCGGGCGAGCACGGCCGTGGGGACGGGCAGCGAACGCACCATCCACTGCTCGACGTCGGCCAGGCACCGGCGTTCGTGCCGCTCCAGCCACTCGGTCAACTGCCGGAGCCCGACGACCGCCGGGTCGTCCTTCAAACCGGCCGGAACCGACTTCAGCCGCCGGCCCTTCCCGTTGCGGCAGACCACTCTGCCCGCCTCCAAGGCGACTTCGTAGCCGCCCGCCGGAACCCACCCCATGCGCTGCTCTCCCGTTGTTCCGGACGGCCGCCGAACCGGCGGCACGCCGATGAAACCCGCCGACGGCAACGCACCGTGACGAGTGGGAGAGACTCTAGGCGCCGCCTGTGACAACGGGCCCTGGCTGCCACGGGACGTGTCGAACGTCAGGACGCGCTGGAAGGCGCCCCCTCCGCGCCTTCCAGCGCGTTGTCGACGGCTGGGTGCTCGGGTCGCCGGTGAGGGCGGGGGTTCGAGGTGGCAGCCGTGGGCATTCGGGGCTTCGGCCCGTGCGCGGGAGTGTGTGTGGGGCCCGTGTCGTCGGGCCCGTCGGGGGGATGATTCGCGTGGTGATCACCGCAAGTCTGCGGTGTGCCGCTGTCCCTCGGCTGACGGGTCGCTGCCGGTAGGGGGCCGGTACCCTGGTCTGTCGCCCGACGGCGAGGAAGGCGCGGGGGAGGGGGGAGGGGAGATGGCGGACGAGCCGGTGGTGTCGTTCGGTGTGCAGGTGCGCGGGTACCGGCGGCGGGCCGGGCTCAGTCAGCGGGAGCTGGCCGAGCGGGCGGGGCTCGGCGTGACCACGGTGCGGGACCTGGAGCAGGGCCGTACCCGGCAGCCCCAGCCGCCCTCGGTGCGGGCGTTGGCCGCGGCGCTCGGGCTCGACGGGCCGGAGGCGGCCGCGCTGCGCCGTGCGGCCGTGCCGGAGGAGCCGGTGCGGGAGGACGCGGCGGCCGCCGGGCAGCGGGGCGGGGTGCGGGTCGGCCTGCTCGGGCCGCTGGCGCTGTGGCGCGGACCGGCGGAGGTCGCGCTGGGACGGGGCGGGCGTCGTCTGGTCCTGGCCCGGCTGGCGTTGAGCGCCAACGCCACGGTGCCGGTGCACGAACTCGTCGATCTGCTGTGGGGTGACGACCCGCCCGCCGACAGCCACCAGCTCCTCCAGACCTATGTGTCGCGGTTGCGCGCGGCCCTCGACCCGCCCGGGTCGGAGCGGTCGACCGGCGTCGTGGTGCGGCTGGCGCCCGGGGGCTACCAGGTGGCGCTGTCCGAGCAGCAGCTGGACGTGGCCGAGTTCCGCGGGCTGGTCGGTGCGGCGCGGCGGGCCGACGCGGGGGACGCGCTGGTGCTGCTGGAGCGGGCGCTCGGGCTGTGGCGGGGCGTTCCGCTGGCCGATGTGCCGGAGATGTGCGCGCACCCGCTGGCCGTCGCGCTGGCGGACGAGCAGGTGGCGGTCGCGCTGCGGTACGCCGATCTCGCGGCGCGGTCGGGCGGGTACGGGCGCGCGCTGCCCCGGCTGCGGGCGCTGGCCGCGGCCCATCCGCTGCACGAGCCGCTGCACGCCCGGCTGATCACGGCGCTGGCCGGTGCGGGGCTGCAGGCCGACGCGCTGACGGCGTACGACAGCATCCGGCGGCGGCTGGCCGACGACCTCGGCATCGATCCCGGCGCGGAACTGGCGGCGGCGCACGGGAAGGTGCTGCGGCAGGAGATCACCGCCGTCGGCGCCCACCCGGCCGACGGCCGCGCGGAGCCGGAGCCGGAGCCGCCGGGCCCGTCACCGTATCCCGCTCCCCGGCAACTGCCCGCCCCGCCGAGGCTGTTGACGGGCCGGATGGGGGAGCTGGCCGACCTGGGGAATCTGCACGACGCGTCCGCGGTGGTCATCACCGCGATCGACGGAATGGCGGGCGTGGGCAAGACCGCGCTGGCCGTACAGGCGGCGCACCGGATGGCCCACCGCTATCCGGACGGGCAGCTGTTCATCGACCTGCACGGCTACACCGACGGGGTGGCGCCGGTCGAGCCGGGGGAGGCGCTGGGCCGGATGCTGCGCTCGCTCGGGGTTCCGGGCGAGCGGATCCCGGCCGGTGCCGACCAGCGGGCCGGGCTCTACCGCAGCCTGCTGGCCGACCAGCGTGTGCTGGTGGTGCTGGACAACGCCGCCACCGAGTCCCAGGTGACACCGCTGCTGCCCGGCGCGTCCGGCTGCCTGGTGCTGATCACCAGCCGCCGCCGGCTGTCCGGTCTCGACCACGCGCAGACCCTGTCGCTGGACGTGCTGCCGCCCTCCGACGCCGTCGCGCTGCTGCACCAGGCCGCCGGTGAGCACCGGCTGACCGGCCAACGACCCGATCTGATCGACGAGTTGGCCGAGCTCTGCGGCCGGCTGCCGCTGGCGATCTGGATCGCCGCCGCCCGCCTGCGGTCGCACCCCACGTGGGATCTGGAGCACCTGGTGGCGCGGCTGCGCGACCGGCGGCACCGGCTCGGCGAGCTGACGGCCGGGCAGCGGAGCGTCACCGCCACCCTCGACCTGTCCTACCAGGACCTCAGCACGGACCTGCGGCGCACCTACCGGCGGCTGGGCCTGCACCTCGGCCCGGACGTCGACCGGTACGCGGCGGCCGCGCTGCTGGACGCCGGTGTGCGGGAGACCGGCCGGATGCTGGAGCAACTGCTGGAGGCGCATCTGCTCCAGGAGCCCGTCCCGGGCCGCTACCGCTTCCACGACCTGACCCGCGCGCACGCGGTCCGCACCGCGACCGAGGACGAGACCGCGGCCGACGCGCGCGCGGCGCTGGACAGGCTGCTCGACTACTACCGGCACACCGCGGCGACGGCGATGGACGCCGCCCATCCGTACGAGCGCGGACGGCGTCCGCAGGTCCCCGCGGCGCACACCCCCTGCCCCGTCCTGCCCGACCAGGCGGCGGCACTGCGCTGGCTGGACGACGAATGGCACATCCTGCTGGCCGCCGCGCGGTACGCGGTCGAGCACGACCGGCCGGAATACCTGCTGCACCTGGCCACCATCGTGTCCCAGCACCTCTACACCCGCGACCGGTTCCACGACGCCGAGACACTCCACGAGCAGGCGTTGGCCACCGCCCGCGCCACCGGCCACCGCGCGGCCGAACTGGGCGCTCTCGCGGGCCTCGGCCAGATCCACTGGAAGCTGGGCCGCTACGACCGGTCCACCGAACGCCACCAGCAGGCCCTGCGGCTGGCCCGCGTCACCGGCGACCGGAGCAGCGAGCCGAACGCGCTGGTCGGCCTCGGTCTCGTCCACCTCGCGAAGGGCCGTTACGACCGGGCCACGGACCACTACGAACAGGCCCTGGGACTCGCCCGCGAGACCGGCAACCGCACCGCCGAACTGGACGCGCTGGCTGGGCTCGGCCACATCCGACGGCTGCTGGGCCGGTACGACCGGTCCACCGACTGCTACGAGCAGGCCCTGCTGCTGGCCCGCTCCACCGCGCACATCGGCGGCGAGCTGAACGCACTGGTCGGCCTAGGCCACGTCGATCTCGCGCGGGGCCGGTACGACGAGGCCGCCGACCGCTACGAGCACGCTCTCGAACTCGCCCGCACCACCGGGCACATCAGCCACGAACTGATCTCGCTGGCCGGTCTCGGGCACATCCGCTGCAAGCAGGGCTGGTACGGGCAGGCCGCCGACCTCTACCAGAGGGTGTACGACATCGCCCACGAAAGCGGCGCCCGCAACTGGCAGTTCGAGGCGTGGCAGGGCCTGGGGCGGCTCCAGCACGCCACCGGTCACCCGGACGTCGCCCGCGCCCACCACGAGCGGGCCCTCGCGCTCGCCACCGAACTGGACCACCCCGAGGACCAGGCCCGCGCCCACGACGGCCTCGCCCACGCCCACCGGGCCCTGCACGAGCACGACCAGGCCCGTACCCACTGGCGGCGCGCGCTGGACATCCTGACCCGCATCGGCGTCGACCGGACCGACGGCGAGACCACCCCCGCCTCCATCCGCGCCCACCTGGCCGACTGCGACGCCGCGTCGGGCGGTCGCCCGTAGCCGCGGGCGGGGGCCGGACCCGGCCCGCCCACGCCGGTCACCAGCTGTCGCCGCCCCCTCCGCCGAAGCGGTCGCCAGACGTGCCGCCGCGGGAGCCGCGGGAGGAGCCGCGCCGGGCGCCCGGGACGGTCCAGCGGCCGTCACCCGCGCGCCGCGGCCCGCGAGGAACGCGTACGTGACGAGGTCCGGGGGCGTACGGAAGCGGTCGGACGCGCGGTCCAGCGCGCGCCACGCCCAGCGGCCGAGGCCCACGGTGAGGACCGGCGCCACGGCCGTCAGGAGCAGCAGGCCGAGCCCGTCCACCTGCCACCACCCGGGCGCGGGCACGTAGCGCGGCGCCGGGACGGTGACCGCGCCGTGCGGGAGCGCGATGTGCACGGTCATGCCCTGGTGGGCGGCGAGCGCGGCGGTGAACGTCACGGAGGAAGTCGGACCGGTCGCGTTCGCGGTCCGCCGGCACGGGGCGCCGCCGGTGGTGCAGTCGGCGGAGGCCGGGGCGGTCGGTGCGGTGACGGTGACGGTGGCCTCGGCGGTGGGGACGGACCAGCCGGTGCCGAAGTCGTACGTGATGGCCTCGTGGACGTGGAGCAGGCCGTCGCGCCGGACGGTCAGCACCACGTGGTTGCCGCGCACCTGCTCGGCCGGGGGCGCGGTCGGGGCCGCCTGCGCCACGGGCCGGGCGAGGGCGAGGAGTACGAGGGCGAGCAGCGCGCCGGCCGCGCCGTCTCCCGAGGGGGACGTGACGGGCGCCGGGCGCGGTTCCGGCCCGGCCTCCCACGGCGCGATTGTTGCCCGTACATGAAATCTGCCGCTGCAACGTTGTCCGCGCCGGTGCCGGGAGAGACGATCGCAGGGCCCTGGCCTGCGATTTCCGGCGGCCTCCGATGGTCCGTCGGCGGCCCGGGGCGATCGGACGACCCCTCACGGAGCGGTGGACATGACCTCGGACAAGGCGGAGCACGGCGGGCGTACGACACGGAGGGCGGTGCTCGTCGGCGGCGCCGCCGTCGCCGGGGCGACCGTGCTCGGGACCGCACCGGCGCGGGCGCAGGGCGGCGGGCTCGGGGGCTCGCTGTACTCGGTGGTCGAGGGGTACAGCCGCTGGGTGCACCGGACCGGGACACCGGACCAGTCGGCCGCACTGGTGTGGCTGGAGCGGCGGCTGCGGGCCCTCGGGGCCGTCACCGGGCGGTGGGAGTACAGCTACCCGCACTACACGTGGAAGGCCGAGGTCCGCGTCGGGCGCGAGCGGGTGCCGGCGCTGCCGCTGTACTACGAGGGCACCGGCCGGGTGCGCGGCCGCGCCGACTTCGTACGGCCGGTGACGACGAGCAAGGACGGCAGCGACCCGGCGGTGCTCGCCGCGCTCGCCGAGGCCGCGCGGGGCGGGGCCACGGTCGCGGTGCTGCCGACCACGAGCACCACCGCCACCTACGCGCCCTACGACGGGCTGGTCGGCTACAACAGCGACCCCGACGCGCCGAAGACCGGCATCCCCACGCTGCTCGTCCCCGGCGACACGGCCGACCGCGTCTCGCGGTACGGCGCCGACGTCGACTTCTCGGCGCGGACCGTGCGCGCCCGGACGTACTGCCTGACCGGCTGGTTCGGCACCCGCCGCCCGGTCAAGGACCCGATCGTCGTCACCACCCCGCTGACGGGCTGGTTCACCTGCGCCGCCGAACGCGGGACGGGAGTCGCGCTCGCACTGGCCCTGGCCGCCGAACTCTCCCGCGAGCACCCGGTGTTCTTCCTCGGCAACACCGGCCACGAGCTGAACAACTACGGTGCCCGCGCCTACCTGGCCCAGGAGTTCGACCTCGCGCCGCGCGCCGTCTTCCACCTGGGTTCGGCGCTCGCGGCGGCGGCGAAGGGCCCCGACGGGCGCTTCGCGCTGGCGCCCCGCGGCGCCGCGAGCAACCCGGCCTTCGACGCGGTGCCCGGCCTCGCCGCCGACCTGGCCGCTGCCCGCTTCAACCAGGCCGCCAAGTTCCCCGGCGAGGGCGCGGTGTGGAACGCGGCCCTGGGTCCTGCCGTACCGCTGCTGTCCGTCGCGGGGAACTTCCGGCAGTTCCACACGCCCGACGACGTCCCGTGGGTGACGACCTCCCCGGACGTCCTGGCGCAGGCGTACACCGCGCTGCGCGCCGCGGCGGGCGACCTGCTCGCCGCGACCTGACACGCCGGTGCGGGCCCGCCACGGGGGGCGGGCCCGCACCGGGCAGCGGGCGGTCAGTGCTTCCCGCCGCGCCGGGAGCGGAGGAAGAGGACGGGGATCGCCGCCGTCAGCAGGACGAGGGCGGTGTTGGCCGCGACGGCCACCGTCACCCCGTGGTGGAGGGCGGCGGGGCCGGCCACGGCGGGGGTGGTGGCGGTGACGACGGTGGACATCAGCGGGGTGCCGAGGGTGATGCCGACCTGCTGGCTCATCGACGCCAGGCCCGTCGCCAGGCCCTGGGCTGAGTCGGGGAGGCCGGAGGTGGCGGTGAGCATGAAGGCGACGATGACCAGCATGTTGCCGACGCCGCCGAAGAAGGTCGCCGGGAGCAGCAGGGCCAGCGCCGGGCCCGTCGTACCGCCGAGCAGCAGCAGGGACGCGGTGAAGACGGCCTGGACGAGGGCGCCCACGGTCACGGCGGTCACCGTCGAGGTCGCCGCGACGACCCGCGGGGCGAGCAGCCCGCCGACGACCGTGCCGAGGCCCAGCACACCGAAGGACGCGCCCGCGGCGAGCGGGGAGAAGCCCAGGGTCTTCTGCAGGTAGAGGGTCAGCAGGTAGACCAGCGACGTCTCGGTGACGAAGGCCAGCAGGCCGATCACGTTGCCCCACGCCACCGACCGCAGCCGCAGCACCGCCAGCGGCACCAGCGGCTCCGCGACCCGCCGCTCCACCAGCACGAACGCCGCCAGCAGCAGCGCGCCCACGGCGAAGGCGACGAGCGCGGGGGCCGACGTCCAGCCGTGCGCGCCCGCGTGGGTCAGGGCGTAGACGAGGGAGAGCAGCGCGCCGGTGACCGTCAGGGCGCCGGGAAGGTCGAGCCGGGGGCGTACCGCCGGGCGGGACTCGCTGATCACGGCCGGGGCGACCGCGACGACCGCGAGCGCGACGGGCACGTTGACGAAGAAGGCCCAGCGCCACGAGAGCAGGTCGGTCAGGACCCCGCCGAGGATCGCGCCCGCGGTGAAACCGGCCGACATCAGCGCCCCGTTGACGCCCAGCGCCTTGCGCCGCAGCGGGCCCTCGGGGAAGGACGTGGTCAGCAGCGCCAGGCCCGCCGGGGTCGCGGCGGCCGTCGCCAGGCCCTGCGCGACGCGCGCCGCCAGCAGCACCGCGGGCGAGGTCGCGAGTCCGCCGGCCAGCGAGGCGAGGCCCAGCAGCGCGACGGAGCCGACGAAGATCCGCTTGCGGCCCACGAGGTCGCCGATGCGCCCGAAGAAGAGGGTGAAACCGGCGGCGGCGAGCGCGAACGCGGTCGCGATCCACTGGAGGTCCGGCAGCGCGAAGCCGAGGCCCTCGCCGATGTCGGGCAGCGCGACGTTGAGGATCGAGAAGTCGACGGCGAGCGTGAACTGCGCGGTCAGCAGCACCGCGAGGACGAGCTTGAGCCGCCGGGTGAGGCGGTCGGGCGGCGGACCGGAGGGCTCGGCGGCCCGTGGGGAGGGGGTGGCCGGGGCGGCGGGGGTGGTGGGAGCGGACATCGCGGGGAGTCCCTTCGCGGGGCGGGGTGAACGCGGGCCGGGGCGTGCGGGGGTACGCCGGTGTACCGCCCGGAAGCGCTTAACGGGTCTGTCGTTCCGTTACGTCTCAGACGGTAGCACCGGGCGGCCCGTAAGGGAACTCCAGTTCCGATACGCTGGAGGTAGCCGCCCTGACCCGCAGACGGGCGGCCGCACACCGTACGAAGGAGGGCTCCATGTCCGGCACCCCCGACACCGGCACCCCCGCCGCGGACCCGGGCACGTCACCCGGGACGGAGCAGGGCCCCGACCCCGCCGATCCCGCTGACCCCGCCGCGCCCGGCACGCTGCGGCCCGGCGGCCGTACCGCCCGGGTCCGTACCGCCGTGCTGCGCGCCGCGGGGGACGTCCTCGCCGCGGGCGGCTTCGAGGCGCTCGACCTCGGCGAGGTCGCCCGCCGCGCCGAGGTCGGCAAGACGACCGTCTACCGGCGCTGGGGCACCCCCGGCGCCCTCGCCGCCGACCTGCTCGGCGACATGGCCGAGCAGTCCTCGCCGCGCAGCGACACCGGCACCCTGGAGGGCGACCTGCTCGCCAACGCCCGGCTCGTCGTCAGCACGCTCGCCGACCCGCGCCAGGGCCCCCTCTTCCGCGCCCTCATCGCCGCCTCGCTCTGCAACGAGCAGGCCGCCGACGCGCTGCACCGCTTCTACGCCGTGCGCATCGAGGAATGGGCCGGGTGCGTGCGCGACGCCGCCGGGCGCGGCGAGGTGCCGGACGGCACCGACCCGCACGCCGTCGTCGCCGCGGTGTCCGCGCCGCTCTACTACGCCCTGCTCAACTCCGGTCGCGCGCCCACGGACAGCGACGCCGGGCACGCCGCCCGCGCCGCCGCGACCGCCGCCCGTGCCGGGGTGTGGGCCTGAGGCCGGAGCGGCGCCCGGGGCACGCCGGCAGGCCCGTGACGGGTGCGGCCGGAGGTACCGGGAGCGGCGTCTTCACCATTCCGCCACCAGGTCCGGCGGGGGGCGGCGGCTAGTATGACCCGCGCCGCGGGGCGGGGCACATGTGGCGTGCGCACATCTGGCTGTCGCGGGGCGCAAGGCGCAACCTGGTGTCGACGAAAGGTGCGACATGGCCGAATCGGACCCGGCGGTACCCGAGCCGCAGTCGCAGACACCTCCGCGGACCCTCGCCGCGAAGATCGACGCCCTCTTCCGCGCCGTCCGCCGCCCCAACCGCGAGCAGTACAGCCACGAGGAGGTCGCCAAGGCCTGCCGCGAGGCCACCGGCGAGAGCTTCTCGGCCACCTACCTGTGGCAGCTGCGCACCGGACGCCGGGACAACCCGACCAAGCGTCATCTGGAGGTCCTGGCGCAGTTCTTCCAGGTTCCGGTTGCCTATTTTTTCGACGACGCCCAAGGCGCCGCCATCGCCAAGGAGTTGGAGCTGCTGACAGCCCTGCGGGACGCCGGTGTGCGCAACATCGCGCTGCGGGCGGTCAACCTCTCGCCCGAAGCGGTGGGTACGATCAGTGACATTATCGACGTACTCGCCCGTCGGGAGCAGGGGAGCGATCCGCCGAGCACTCCGGGCTGACCCGCCCGGGACGGCCCGGGGACAAACGGGGAGAATCGGGAAGTGGGGTGCCTCCAGGTGGCGCGTGACCGGAGCCAGCGGAGCTTATGGCAGCGGTGCCGGCGCCTCGTGGCGGCCCTGAGGCTGCCCGATCCGTTCGACATCGCGGACTTCGTCGACACCCTCGCCGACTGCCGTGGACGCCCCATCGCCCTCGTCCCCGTCACCGGCCGCCCCAACCTCCCCTGCGGGCTGCTGCTCACCACCGCGGACGCCGACTACATCCTCTACGCCGCCGACACCTCGCCGCTGCACCAGCAGCACATCCTGCTGCACGAGGCCGCCCACCTGCTGTGCGGCCACCAGGACGACAGTGCGGGCGCCACCCTGGACGCCGCCGCCCGCACCCTCATGCCGGGCCTGTCACCCGCGCTCGTCGAACGCGTCCTCGGCCGCACGATCTACACCGAACCGCAGGAACGCGAGGCCGAGATCGTCGCCTCGCTCATCCTCTCCCGGGTCTCGCACTGGTCCCCGCCGCCCTTCGCCGCGCGGGCCCGCAGCCTGGAGGCGCTCTTCGACCGCCGCGAACGGCCCGGGGATCCGCCCGCACCCGGCGCCGGCGGCGCGCCCCGGGGTACCGGTGACGCGTCGCCGGGCACCGGCAACCCGCCGCGGGACGGCGGCAGATGACCGCCGTCACCGACATCACCGCGTACGCCGCCGCCGCCGTCTTCCTGGTCTTCGCCGTCTACCGCTTCTCCGCGGCCGGCGGGGACGCGACCCAGCGCTACATCTACGCCTTCTCGCTGTGCGTCGGCAGCTCCCTCGCCCTCAACGCCCCCAGCAGCATCGACGTGCTGGGCCGGCTGCTCGCGGCGCGCGCACCCGTCGTCGCGCTCGTGCACGGGCTCAAGATGGGCGCGTTCACCTGCATCGCCCTCATCGCGCTCACGCTGCGCAACTCCACGGAGGACCGCGGGCCCGTCTACCGGCACATCGCCGCGGGCGTCGTCGTCCAGGCCGCCTCCGCGTGGATGTTCGCCGCGTCGTTCGTGACCGTCAGCCCGGACGCGGTGACCGTCGGGGACGGCCGCAGGCTGCTCTTCGCCGGATACGAGCTGCTGTTCGCCGTGTACGGCATCGGGTGCCTCGCGATGCTCGTCGGCGCGCTCACCGGGCACATCCGGCGCGAGGCCAACGGGGTGCTGCGCACCGGCCTGCTCCTCATGGCCCTCTCCGCCGCGATGGGCATCGTCTGGACCGGCTGGTCCGCGCACGACATCACGCAGGTGCTGCGCACCGGGCACCAGGGCGTCGGGGAGGACCTGCCCTCCACCTCGCTCTCGGTCGCCGTCGCCGTCCTCGCCGCGGGGGGTGCCTCCGCCACCCGCTGGCCCGTCCTGCTCGGGGGGCCGCTGCGGTGGTGGCGGGCGCAGCGCTCCTACCGTGCGCTGGAGCCGCTCTGGGCCGCGCTGTGCGCGGAGCTTCCGGAGATCGCTCTGGCGGGCTCGGGCCCGTCCGCCGCTTCCGCCTCCGGCGGTGCCGGTGCCGGGCGGCGGCGCAGGCCGCCTGTGCGGCGGGCGACGTTCGCGCTCTACCGCCGGGTGATCGAGATCCGGGACGGGCACCTTGCGTTGCGGCCGTACTTCGAGAGTGACGAGAACGCGGTGGCGTACGGGGCGGAGGACGGGGGGCCCGCGCGGGCCGCTGCGCGGGAGGCGGCCGCGATCGCCGCGGCGCTGGCGAACCGCCGGGCGGGGCGGCGGCCCGGTGCGGACGCGTCCCTCCCCACCTGGCCGGTGGCGGGCACGCTGGACGCGGAGACGGCATGGCTCCTGGAGGTCACCCACGCGTTCGTGGCTCCCCCGGGGTGAGGTGATCCCTCCGGGGCGGGAGGTGCCCCCACGCGCCCCTGGTGTTGCCCGGCGGGGCATCGCGCTTTCCCTCCGGGGGGTGGGGTCGGGGGCCGCCACGGGGCACCTCCTCGGAATGCGCCTTCGCCCTCCTATCGAGTTGGTGAGCCCCTCCCAGCGCATTCCTGCGGGGGCACCCCGCACCGTCCCCCTCCGGCCGGACTGGCGGCTGCCTGCCGGTGGGGGGTGATCAGTACGGGGCGAGAGCACCCGCTTTTCAGGGGCGCGTGGGGGTACCTCCCAGGCGAAGCTCTGGGGGAGAACGGAGCGACAAGCCACGACGGCGGGACGATCGCGAACACCACCGCAACAGGCACCCCGGGGCGTGGGCCCCGGTCGGGAGAGGGGCGGGTCAGAGGGGGAATTCCGCCGCGGAGGCGAAGGCCGCGCGGTCGGGGTGGCCGGTTTTGCGGAGGAGGCTCGCGACGTGTTTTTCGACGGTGCGCGGCGAGATGTGCAGCCGCCCCGCGATGTCCTTGTTGCCGATGCGCGCGGCGAGCAGGCGGGCGACCTCGAATTCGCGCACCGTCACCCCGTGGCGGCGCAGGGCCGCGGGGACGCCTTCGATGCCGGTGCGCCGCTGCCGCACCTGCGCGCCCATGCCGCGCAGCAGTCCGCGGCAGGCGGCGGCGACGGCGGGGATGCCGGTGGCGTGGAAGTGTTCCTCGGCGTCGCGGAGCCAGGTGACGGGGTCGCCCCAGCCGTCGTGGTGGGCGGCGGGGGCGACGAGGCGGAGGGCGAGGTGGCGGGCGGGCGGGTAGGGGGTGGCGGCGTCGAGGGCGGCGCGGGCGGCGGTGTCGGCTTCGGTGGTGCGGCCTTCGCGGCCGAGGAGGACGGCGTGGGCGAGGCCGGCGAAGGGGCGGTGCCAGCGGTCGCCGGTGGTGTCGGGCTGGGTGCAGTGCTGGAGGCCGACGCGTCCGGCGAGGGCGCCGAGGAGGAGGACGAGGCCGTGGCGGCCGATGTCGACGGCGGCGGGGTTCTCCGCGTCGTACGCGATGGCCTGGGCCAGTTCGCGTTCGGCGGTGTCGCGATCTTCTTCGAGCAGGGAGCAGTGGGCGCGGGCGAGGCCGTAGGACATGGCGCGGACGCCGGGGGCCTCGGCCATGAGGGGGGCGAGGCGGTCGAGCGCTTCGGTCATGGCGGCGCGGTGGCCCTGGTGGGCGTGCCGGACGGCGTCGGCGAGGTGCAGCAGGGGGAGGGCGCGGCCGAGGCGGTCGCGGGTGGCGGCGGGGAGCGCGGCGGTGATGCGGTCGCCCGCGGCGGTGAGGTCGCCGCGCCGGATCTCGTCGAGGGCGAGGGCGAATCCGGCCTCGTACGCGGGGGGCAGGACGCCGACGTGCAGGGCTTCGCGGCGTGCGGTCTCGACGGCGGCCCAGTCGCCGTGGTGGCGGGCGGCGTCGAGGGCGAGGGCGAGTTCGGCGGTGACGCGTTCGGCGGGGAGCCGGTGCTGGCGGGCCAGCGCGCACGCGGTGAGCAGGTGTCCGGTGGCGGCGGGGTCGCCCGCGTGGGCGGTGAGCCGGCCGAGCTGGACGAGGGCGCGGCATTCGGCCTCGGGCACCCCGGCGGTGCGGGCGGCTTCCAGGGCGCGGCGGGCGGCGTGTTCGGCGGTGCGCAGCCGGTCGGGTGCGAGGCGGTGGGGTTCGACGCGGGCGGCGGCGGCTTCGACGGCGGCGGCGTCGCGGGCGGCGGGGCTTTCGCCCAGCAGCCGCCGGGCGAGGTCGAGTTGGTGCAGGGCTTCGGCGGGGTGCCCGGCGAGGGCGGCCAGTTCGGCGAGGGCGGCGTAGAGGGCGGCCCGCCGTCCGGGCGGGACCTGGCCGTCCAGCGCGGTGATTCCGGCGGTGAGTTCGGGCAGCAGGTCGAAGCGGGCGGCGCATCCGGCGGCGTAGAGGAGCAGTTCGAGGACGGTGGCCCGTAAGGAGGTGGGTGTCCCGGCGCTCGTGGGGCGGTGTGCGGCGGCGAGCAGGGTGACGGCCCGTTCCACCGTGCCTTCGGCGAGGGCCCGGCGGCCGGCCTCGCAGGACAGCCGTGCGGCCTCGGTGGTGTCCCCGGCGTAGGCGCACAGCTCGGCGGCGCGGGCGCACCATTCGCCGGGCAGGCCCGGGTGCAGTTCGGCGAGGACGGCGGCGGCCTGCCGGGCGCAGCCGGTGCGTTCGGCGGGGGCGAGCGCGTCGCGTACGGCGCGGGCGGCGAGGGGGTGCCGGAAGGTGTACCAGTCCGGTTGCTCCGGATCGGGTTCCAGCAGGTAGGAGGAGGTCGCCGCGCGTAGCACGGCGGCGACGTCGTGGCCGCGCCGGTCGGCGGTGCGGCGCAGGACCGGCAGGGGGAAGCGGCGGCCGAACAGCGCGGCCAGGCCCAGGACTTCGCGGCCTCCGGCGGGCAGCCGGTCGATCCGGCGGGCCACGCTGCGGGCGACGGCGGGCGGTACCGCGCCGGTACATCGGCCACGGGCGGCGGGGGCGACGGCCTCGCGGGTCAGCTCCCGGATGAGGAAGGGGTTGCCGGAGCCCGCGGCCAGTACGCGGTCGAGCAGCGCGGCCTCCACCTCCGCGGGCGCGACGCCGGACTCCGCGGCGACCAGTTGCCGTACGTCCGGGGTGCGCAGCGGCGCGAGGTCGATGCCGACGGCGGTGCCGCGCTGGCAGGCGCGCGCGGCCAGGTCGGCGGCGGGCCCGGCGAGCAGTCCGGTGGTGAGGAGGACGGCGACGGGCTGGTCCGCGAGGTTGTCGAGGAGGTATTCGACGACGGCGAGGGTGCGCAGGTCGGCGTCGTGCAGGTCGTCCAGGACGACCAGGCATCCGCGCCGCCGCCCGGCCTCGGCGAGCACCCGTAGGAGCGCTTCCCCGACGAGCAACGGCCCGCCGGGACCGTCGAGTTCGACCGGTCCGGCGGCGTCGGGGGCCGTCCCCGGCGGGTCGGCCGCGTCCGGCCCGTTCGCCCCGTCCGGGCGGACCCTCGGCACCGCGCCCGGGACCGCGCCGGGGACCCCGCGCGGTCCCGCGCCCGGGACCGGGTCCCACTGCGGGCCGGGTTCCTCCGGTGGGCGGACGGGCACCCCGAGGGACGGCAGCAGCGCGGCCAGCACCCCGGCGTACGGGCCCAGGGCGGCCGGGCCGGGGAGGGGGGTGGTGCGGGTCAGGGAGAGCAGGGCCTCGATCAGCGGGCGGTAGGGGACCGCGGGGGAGACCGTGCTGACGCCGCCGCGGGCGGTGGCCAGGCCCGCGGCGGTCGCGGCGGCGAGGGCCTCGGCGGCGAGCCGGGTCTTCCCGGCGCCCGGTTCGCCCGTCACGGCGAGGGCGCCGCCCTGTCCGGCCCGCGCGGCCGCGAGGACGGCGGCGACGCGCTCCATCTCCGCTTGCCGGCCGACGAGTTCGGCGGACCGCAGCGCCGCGGTGTGCGGCGGTAACGGCCTCACGGGCGGCCCATGACGCGGTGGCTGCTGCTGGCGTACGGCGTGTTCATCGGCTCTCCCGGGACGCGGCTGGCGCGGCGGGCAGTGCGTCCGCGCGGCGGGCGTGCGCTCGGGGCGGCGGGCAGGACTGCACGGCCGGCAGGCTGGCAGGACAGGCGGTACGGGCAGTACGGGCGGAGCAGGTGCGTCCCCCGCCGGCGCGGCCGTACGGCGGCGCGGGGCGGTGCGCGCCGCCCGGGGGCGGGTGGTGCGGCCGGACCGGTCACACGCGGCCGGGCCGGTCGTACGCGGCGTATCCGGGCGGGGCCGTGGCGGCTGCCGGCCCGCGCAGTTCATGAGCTGAGGTGAATGACGCGGGGGTCGTCATCCGCCTCAGCTCGCGCACCACCATGACGCATCGTGCCGGGAGCGTCAACCACGCCGGGTGCTCCGCGCGCCCTTTCGGCCGCCCTGCCCGACCCCCGAACTGGGGGATCGTGCAAGCGAATTATGGGGGCCGGCTACGGATGTGCGGGTGTTCGCGGGCGCGGTTGGCTGGATCCGCCGTTCGGCACATGCGCGTCCCACCATCCCGAGCGCGCCCCGCGCTCCCGACCCCACACCGGGGAGGTGACACGGATGAGCGTCCTCCGGCTGCAGAGCCTGGAGCCGACCGTGGCCAACAACGCGGTCGCCATCCTCAGCACCACCAGCAGCGGCAGCAACTGCTGCAAGAACCAGAACCGCTGAGCAGTCCCGCCCGGCCGCCGGCCGCGGTGTGTCCGCGGCGGTGGGGCCGCTCGGGAGACACCGGGAATCACCGGAAACCATAAGGAGACAACGCCATGAGCATCCTCAACCTGCAGAAGCTCGAGCCCGTCGCCGTCGAGAGCGCGGTCGCGATCCTCAGCACCACCAGCTCCGGCAGCGGCTGCTGCACCACCGCCCCGAAGAAGCCGTCCCTCTGACGGTTCTCCGGTCGGTACCGGAAGGCGGCCCCATGAGCATTCTCAAGCTCCAGGAGCTGCGGCCGGTCGGGCAGGAGAGCCTGCTGCCGGTCGTCAGCCACACGAGCAGCTGGCTGAACTGCTGCATCGACCCGCCGGACGACGACTCCTGAACCGCGGTCGTACGCACGGCGCGTGTCACCGCCGGGCGGGTGACCCCACCCGCCCGGCCACCCCGCCACCCATCCCTCGCACGGAAAGGACGACTCCATGAGCATCCTCAAGCTCCAGACGATGGCGCCCATCGCCACCGAGAGCGCGGTCGCGATCCTCAGCACGACCAGCTCCAGCAGCGACTGCTGCAAGTCGACCAAGCCCGTCGTCAGCTGACCTGCCGCTTCAGGCACCGGACAGCCCCGCACACGATCCGCGGAAGGAGTTGACCAGATGAGCATCCTCAACCTGCAGACGATGACGCCGATCGCCACCGAGAGCGCGGTCGCGATCATCAGCAGCACCAGCTCCAGCAGCGACTGCTGCAAGAAGCAGCAGAAGCCGCCGACCGCCTGACGGTCGCGCCGTGCGGGGGCGCGCCGCCCCCGCACGGCATCCGCGCGCCCGCGCCCGTACGCGCTCCGCGCGTACCCGCCGCACCCGACCCGCGCCCGCACCCGGACGCCGCCGCGCCGCGGCCGCCCGGACGACCACACCAAGAGGCAGACATGCGCGACGAACGATGGGTCAACCGCTTCCTCTTCGCCTGGAACGACACGCTGTTCTTCGACCCGCTCGACGTCTACTACGAGCCCCGCGAGGACAACTTCATCGCGTCGGTCGACCCCGAGGTGCGGGCCGGATTCCGGCGCAGCGGCATCTGGTGGATGTACCGCCACGACGAGCAGCTGCCGGCGCAGGGCTGGAAGATCCACGTGTCGGCGAGCCTGCGGTCGGTGCGCCGGGTGGCGGCGGACGTGATCGGCTATCTCGCCGGGCGCGGGATCGACTTCAAGGTCGCCCTGGACATGAACATCTTCGAGATGCTCAACTCCAAGGCCATGTCACGCGGCAGCGCGGGCAAGCTCATCACCGTCTACCCGGCCGACGAGGACGTCTTCCGCGGCTGCCTGGCCGATCTCGCGGAGCTGCTGGAGGGCGTGGAGGGCGCGTACATCCTCTCCGACATGCGCTACAAGGACAGCAGGGCGCTCTACTTCCGCTACGGCCAGTTCCTGTCCACGCACTCCGTGGACGTGATGGGGCGGCCGGTCCCGCACATCATCGGCCCGGACGGTCCCGTGCCCGACGAGCGGCAGATCGGCTATGCCCAACCGCCGTGGCAGCCCTGGCCGTTCACCGACTGGAAGGCGGGCGACTACGGCGCCGACGAGGAGGACGACGGGCTGCTCGGCGGGCGCTTCCGGGTCACCGAGGCCATCCAGTTCTCCAACACCGGCGGCGTCTACAAGGCCCAGGACACCGCGCGCGACGACCGGATCGTGGTCGTCAAGGAGGCCCGCCCGCACACCAACATCAACCCGCGGCGCGAGCACGACGCCCTCGACATCAGCGCCCGCGAGTGGACCTTCCTCACCCGGCTCGGCGACCTGGACTCCTTTCCGACCCCGATCACCACCTTCCGGCACTGGGAACACCACTTCATCGCCGAGGAGTTCATCGAGGGCAAGGACATCCGCTCGGTGCTGCTGGAGCGCAACCCGCTGGCCCGGCCCGGCCGTTCGACCGAGCGGTCCAGGGAGTTCCTGGGCATCTACCTGTCGGTCTTCCGCGGGCTCACCCGGGCGGTGCGCGACGCGCACAGCCGGCAGGTGATCCTGGGCGACCTCAGCGCCGCGAACCTGCTCGTCGACACCGACACCTTCACCGTCACCGTGATCGACATGGAGTCCTGCCGGCTGGCCGAGGCCGCCGAGGCGGAGGCCCATCTCGCCGAACCCGTCGAGCTGTTCACGCCCGGATTCAGCCACTCGCGGCGGCGCTTCAACGCCTCGCAGTACGCCGACGACCTCTACGGGCTCGCGACGACCATGGCGTACTTCATCTTCCCGATCGCCGCGATGTCCTTCCTGCGCGAGGACGTGCTCGGCCTCTACCGGCTCTTCACCGAGCGGCTGGGCTGGCCCGCGAGCATCCACGAGCTGCTCATGGGCATCGCCGACGGGCGGGTCACGCTCGACGAGGTGCTGGAATTCCTCGACCACGAGGACGAGTTGATCGCCTCCGTGGTGGACGCGCCGCCGCCGGTGCTGGACGAGAGCACGCTCGGCCTCGCCGCGACCGAGGCGGGCGTCGCGGCCTTCGTCACCGCCGTCGCCGACCAGGAGCGCGACACGCTCTTCCCCGTCGACCCGTTCGCCCACATCACCAACCCGCTCAGCCTCGGCGTCGGCGCGAGCGGCGTGCTGCGCGCGCTGAAGGCCTCCGGGATCCCCGTCCGCCCGGAGTGGACGCAGTGGCTGGAGCGGCAGATCGCCGCGATCGACATCACCGAATACGCCGACGGCCTCATGAACGGCCTGGCCGGCATCGCCTGGGCCGCCGACGAACTCGGCCTGCACGCCCCCGCCCGGCGGCTGCTCGCGACCGCCAACGAGCGCGGCCTCGCGGTCGACGACCACACCTTCTACTACGGCCTCGCCGGGCTCGGCATGACCAACCTGGCCTTCTACTTCGCCCACGGGGACGCCCGCGACCTGGAGGCCGCCCTCGCGTGCGCCCGGCGGCTCACCGACCTCGCCCACCACGAGGGCGAACACGCCTACTGGCTCAACGACTTCTCCCCGGACAAGCCCTTCACCGGCCTCGGCTTCGGACAGGCCGGCGTCGCCCTCTTCCTGCTGCGCATGACCCAGGCCACCGGCGACCCGCAGTACGCGGACCTCGGACGGCGCGCACTGGCCTGGGAGATGGCGCACACCGAGCCCCTGGAGGACGGGCTCGTGATGTTCCGCCACGAGGGCACGATGGAGCCGTACGTCGAGGTCGGCTCGGCGGGTGTGCTCCAGGTGCTGCTGCGCTACGGCTGGACCGACGACGCCCGCGAGATCGCCCGCGCCATCGACGCCTGCCAGTCCGTGCTGCCCGGCTACGCGTTCGGCCTGACCGGTGTCGCCGACGCGATGCTGGACGCCGCCGAGCGCACCGGCGACCCCGCCTACCGCCAACTCGCTCTGCGGCAGATCGACTTCGTCCGGCAGATCTTCGTCTTCGAACCCGCCGAGAAGTTCGGGCTGCCCCGCGAGGAGGGGGCGCCGCTGCTCGCGGTCGCCGGCGAGGGGCTGTTGCGCAGCTCGTGCGACTACCTGACGGGCGCCGCCGGGGTGCTGCGCGTCCTGCACCGCTTCACCCACGGCGGCGGCGTCGACTTCCTGCTCGACGAACTGGAGCCCCGGCAGGACACGGCGCAGGCCCCGCGGCAGACGGCGGGCGAGGTGGCACCGTGACCGAGCTGTGGCGCACGCTGGTCGGCCACCGTGCCCGCTTCGCGACGATCCTCGCCCTGGAGGCTCTGGTCAGCGGCGTCGAGGCGCTCGTGCACCCGCTGCTGCTCAAGGCACTCTTCGACCAGGCCATCCTCGCCGGGCACTTCGCGAAGTTCATCACGCTCGGCCTGTTCTACCTGCTGCTGGGCCTGACGCTGAACATCGGCGGCTACTGGATCTCCCGCTGGCGCAAACGCTGCGAGAACACCTTCGTGCTCCAGCTGGAGATGGAACTGCTGGACCGCACCCTCGACCAGGACGGGCGGCGGCTGTCCGAGGCCGGCAACGCCTCGTACGTCAGCCGTGTGCACAGCGACGTCAAGGACGGTGTGCTGCCCGCGATCGACGTGTGCGTGCGGATCGCCAAACAGGCCCTCGCCTCACTGGTGTTCATCGGGGTGCTGCTCTACCTGTCGTGGCAGGCCAGCCTCATCCTGCTGGTGATCGTGCCGCCGCTGGTGCTGGTCAGCAACCGCATCGCCAAGCGCATCGAGGACAACACCGACCCGGAGCGGGAGGGCGAGGCCCGCTACATCAACACCCTCACCCGCACCCTGGAGGCCTTCCACGCGCTGCGCGGCATGCGCACCCTGCGCCCCGGCACCCGCACCGCCAACCGCCGCGCGCTGGACGGCTACCTGGACATCACCTTCGTCAACTACCGCCTCACCCAGAAGCAGAACACGCTCAGCGACCTGGTGATGAACCTGTCCGACACCGCCTCGATGGTCGTCGGCGCGTACTTCGTCTTCGCCGGGCGCATGACCTTCGGTAGCTTCCTCGCCTTCGTCAACTCCCTGTGGCGCGCGGTCACCGGCATCTTCGACCTCATCAACATGATCCCGCAGGTCCGGCGCAACACCGCCGTCCTCAAACGCATCGACGCCCTGCGCTCGTCCGCCCCCGCGCCTTACCACGACGAGGGCCCCATGGTCCTCGTGCACGGCGCCCGCGTCCGCTACGGGCCCGGCAAGGGCGAGGAGAACGGGAGCGGGAGCGAGAGCGAGGGCACGACCGTCGCGATCGAGGACTTCGAGCTGCGGCCCGGCGAACACGTGCTGCTGCGCGGCCCCAACGGCTGCGGCAAGACCACCTTGCTGCACATCATCTCCGGCACCCTCGCCCCCGACTCCGGCGTCGTCACCCTGCCCCCGCGCGTCGCGAGCCTCACCGCGCCCGTCAACCTCCCGCCGCTGCCGGTGCGCGAGCTGGTCCCGGACCCGGAGCTGCGCGCGGCCCTGCAGCTCACCGCGCTCGCCGACCAGCTGCCCACCGACCTGTCGTCCGGCCAGCGGCAGCGCACCGGTGTGGCCACGCTGCTCGGCGAGGACGCCGACGTCTACCTCGTCGACGAGCCCTTCGCCAACCTCGACCGGGACGGCCGTGACCTCGTCCTCACCGCGATCGAGGCCCGCACGAACGGCCGCGGCCTGCTCGTCGTCCACCACGGCGACGACGACCTCGACACCCGCTTCGACCGCGTCGTCACCCTCTCCGCGGCCACCGCCCGCCCCTGACCGGGGGCCCCGCCGCCCCGCCCGCGCCGCGCACCCTCACCGTGCCCGGGGCACGCGGGCGAGGGCGGCGGCCCCGGTACCCCACGGGGCGCCTATTCGGCCCTGGGCACGCGGGCCAGTGCCGCGCGGATGAGGGCGGGGAGGTCGGGGACGTCCACCCCGAGGGCGTTCAGCCACGCGACGACCTGCGGGAGCGGGGCGCCGAGGGTGTGGCTGAGCTTGCTCAGCCGGTACAGGTAGCCGACGCCGGGCGGGTACTCGCCGCCGGCGTCCATCCGCACGGTCTCGTCCAGCAGCACCTTCGCCCGGCGCGCGTCGAGCCCGGGTGGCAGCTCGGTGGGGCCGCAGGCCAGGCCGTACGACGCCAGCCGCTCGGCCACGTCCGGTACCTCGACGTGCAGTTCCTGCGCGGCGGTGAGCATGCGGTGGAAGGCGACGGTGTCACCGGCCCGCACGGTGTCCCAGGCGATGCCGCACGAGGGGTCGAGCAGCTGCCGGTCCAGCAGGCCGGGTGCGGGTGGCGGCCGCAGCGGGACGGCGTACCCGAACCGCTCCAGCCGGGCCACGACGTCGGACAGCGGCATCTGCCGCACCGACGCGAAGCGCAGGACCGGCCCGTACGCCGCGGGTTCGGAGGGCGGCCCCAGCGGCACCTTTCCCCGCAGCAGCGCGAGGTCGTCCGGGCCCGCGTCCGCGGGGAGGGCGGGCGGCGGGGCGAGGCCGGCCCCGGTGAGGGCGTCCTGGGCGTCTGCGACCGTGACGCCGAGCGTGTCGGCGGCGGCCAGCAGATGCCCCGCCTCCAGCGGCGCGTCGTCGTCGAGCCAGGGGGCGACGCCGTCCAGGTTCCGGCTGAGCAGATGGGTGAGCAGCCTGTCGGGCCGCTCGGGCAGGCCTCTCGGGCGGGCGGTGAAACCGCTGCCGGCGAGCTGGGCGCAGACCTCGGAGACCGGCGTGTCCAGACGCCATGACGCGTAGGCGATGTGCCCGAGCGGCACGGGCCGCCGCCCTGCCCCGGTCGACCGGTCCGCGTACAGCGCGCGGTGGACGAAGACCTGCTGCGCCTGGCCGGTGGGCCGGTCCGGCATCCAGTCCACGGGGTGGTGCCCGAGCGCGCGCAGTTCGGCCGCGGCGTCCGCTTCGCTCGTGCCGCGTGCCCGCGCGTAGGAGGACAGATGCCCGGGGTGGACCGTCTGGCCTTCCGGCATCGCGCCGATCTTGGTGGCGCGTGCCAGGTCATCGGGGTCCCGGTGCAGCTCCGTGAGCCAGTCGCCGTAGCGCCAGCTCGCCTCACCGAAGCTCTTGAACGGATCCGTCAGCAGCTTGTGGTCGGACGGCAGCGCGGGAAGCACCGCCCGCACGTCGGCCAGTTCGGGGCAGTAGGCGGCGAGCGCGGCGAAGGCGGGCTGGGGGCGGTGGGCGAGCAGCCGCCACAGGAAGTGCGGGTCCGGCACCGGGCCCTGGACGGAGATGCGGCCGGTGTGCGGGCGTCGCTCCAGCTCCTCCGGCCGGGGAAGGCCGCTGACGTCGCTGAGCAGCCCGGTGTCGGACGGCAGGAAGCCGCCTGCCGCGAGGTCGAACGTCCATCCCCCGTGATCCAGCGTCCTGCCGTGCTCGGCCAGGCCGGTGGTGAGCAGGTCGGCCAGCGCGGGGTTCTCCCAGGCCACCGTGCACAGCCACGTGAAGGTGCCGGCGGGGAGTTCGCCCTCCGCCAGCGCCGAGACCGCCGACCGCAGCAGCGCCGCGGCCGGCTCGGAGATGCTCTCCAGCACCTCCGTGCGGTCGGCCGAGAGACGTTCGGGGGCGTAGGGCCCCGCCAGGTCCAGCACCACTCCCCGGACCTTCTCCATGGTGCCGGCCAGGACACCCGGGCGGCCGCCGGGATCGACCACCAGACCGTCGACGAGCAGCGCCCCGCCCTCACGGCACCACAGCACATGCGTGCCCGCGGGCGCGCCGGTCCACTCGGCCAGCACTTCGCGCGCGTTGAGAGCGGGCCCGCGGCTGCGGGTGAACTGCGTCACCGAGTGCCGGGCCCACAGGGCGCGCGTGTCCTGCAGCCGCCCCGGCTCCCAGCGCACCTCGCCCGCGGTGTCCCGGGCGGTCGTCGCGAACTCCGCGATGCCGAGCACGCGGACCAGCGCCACCACGCACGACCACCCGCTGCCTTGCGAGAACTCCCCCTCGCGCAGATACAGCCGCACCGCCGTGCCCGGCTCGCTGCCGCGTTCCGCGAGTTCCCTGATGCGGAAGAGGTGGCCCGGTCCGAAGATCGAGACCTCCAGGAGGGGGCCCAGCGCGCCGGTGCGGCTCATACGGCAGGTGGTCACGCGGATCTCGTCGGCGAGCATGAAGTAGCTCAGGACGCCGATGCCGAAGCGGCTGTTGGGGTGGAAGCCGATGCCGTGCTCGCGCCAGGCGGCGAACTCCTGCCGGAAGTCGGCCTGTTCGGGGAAGCGGGCGCCCGCGTTCGCGAAGACGCCGCGCAGTTCGGCCTCGCCCATGCCCACGCCGTTGTCGTGGCACTCGACGTATTCGCGGCCGTCCTCGTCGAGGCCCTGAGTGATCGTGATCGCGCCCTCGTACGGGTACGAGGCGGGGGTGGTCGCGTCGAGGTAGCGGCTGCGGGCGCGGCGGAAGCGGCAGGCGTCCAGGGCGTTCTGGTACAGCTCGCGGACGGCGAGCCCCGGGTCCTTGTAGAGCTGGACGCCCATGAGCAGGCTGCGGATGCGGCGCTCGTCGAGCCGGAAGCGGGCCCAGCCGCTGAACACGCCCCGGGCGGGGGCGAGTCCGTCCGCCGACAGGCGCGCGGGGAGCGCGGGCACGGGAAAGGTGACGCGCTCGCGGACGGTGCGGGCGACCGCGAGCAGCAGCTCGTCCGCACGCGTGACGTACGCGCGCAGGCCCTCGATGACGGCCTCGTGGTGGCAGGCGGCGCGGAAGACGGGCAGCGCGGCCGTGCCGCCCCACTCCGCGTCCGCGAGGGTCGCGCGCAGCTCGCCGAGGTCCACCGGGTGCGGGATGCCGAGGTGCTCGACGACGATCTCCGGCAGTGCGGTGGGCTCGGTGGCGGCCGTGTAGGCCAGCGCGAGCAGCAGGCACAGCCGTTGCTCGCGGACCTGCTGCGGCCCCGGGCCGCGGACCCGCTCGTCGGCCTGGAGGCGGCCGAGGTGGTCGGGGTTGCACACGTCGGGGCCGCGCCGCAGGCCGTGCACGAGCAGGCTGACGCGCTCGGGCGTGAGCGTGCCGCCGAGCACGGCCGCGGCCTCGCCGCCGGGAAGGGCCTCGGTGAGGAGGCGGCCGACCGCTTCGGGCGCCGCGAAGCGGCCGGAGTGCAGCAGCCAGCGGTGGAAGAGCCACCAGCCGATCCCGCCCTCGGCTGCCGGGCGCCGCTGCGCCCGCGCGACCAGTACGGCGTAGCCTTCGGCGAAGGCCTCGAACGACCTTCGCCGTGCGTCGGGTTCGGTGGCGCGGTGCAGCGACTGCGGTGCGACCGGGGCGAGTTCGGCGGCCAGGTCCAGGGCGTGCGCCTGGTAGAGGAAGGGCGCGAGCCCGAACAGCGCGGCCTCCACCGGGTAGAGGTCGAGCCCGCCGCCGCCCGCGGGCGGTTCGCCGAGCAGCCACTCCACGCGGGCGAGGAAGCGTACGGCCAGGTCCGGGTCGTACCACGGGTCGGGGCCGCGGGAGGCGCAGGCCCGGTCGCGTACGGCGGCCAGCCGGGCGGCGACGGCGGCGCTGTGCAGCCGGACCAGCCCGGCGGGGTCGCGCTCGGCGGCGACGTGCCCCCACACGGCGGAGTGGAAGACGGCGTGCGCCCAGTCCACGTCCGCCAGTTCGGCGGGCAGGAGGGCGCCCGAGGGGCCGCCGCCGTGGAAGTGCATCGAATCCGCCTGGTACACCGGGCCGTTGACGGTGCTGCCGCGCACCGTGTTGCGGGTGTCCCGCTGCTCCATCGCCCGTCCTCCCCACGCCCCCGGGCCCGTCCGGACAGCCCGTCAACGGCACCGTAGGACACCGCGCGCCCCGCCGGGCGGGGAACGCGCCGCCTCGTGCCGCCGCGGGGGCACCCGCCTACGCGGGGCGCGCCGCCCGGCACGCCGCCGCGTAGGCCCGGGTCAGGGGGGCCGTCGACGTGCGGGGCCAGGCCAGGGCGAAGCGGCTGGGGGTCAGGCCGTGGACGGGACGCGTGGTGACGCCGCCGAGGGTGATCAGCGGGGCGTTGCCCGCCGCGACCAGCACCACGCCGAGGCCCGCGACCAGCGCCTCGTACGTCTCCTCGGTGCTGGCGACCTCCGCGCCGATCCGCACGTTCCGGCCGTCCCGCTCGTCCGTGGCGAGCCAGTAGTCGCGCAGCGGGCCCGCGGCCTGCGGGATGGCGAGGAAGGGCTCGTCCAGCAGGTCCGCGAAGGCGACGGGGCCGGCGCCGGCCGCGAGGCGGTGGGTGTCGGGGAAGGCGACCAGCCGCGGTTCCTCGGCGACCACCAGGGTGTCGTAGCGGTGCTGGTCGGGCAGCGGCAGCCACACGTACGCAACGTCGCTGCTGCCGTCGGCGAGCCCGGCGGTGGGGTCCTGCCAGCCGACCTGGCGCAGCCGCAGTTCCGCCTCGGGGTGGGCGGCGGTGAAGCGCGAGCGGACCGCGGGCAGCAGGCCGCCGCGCCCGGGGCTGGTGCTCATGCCGACCACGAGGGTCGCCCGCTGCGCGGCCTTGGCCTCGTCCACGGCGGCCCGCGCGGCGTCCCACTGCTCCAACAGCCCCCGCGCGTACGGCAGCAGGGCCGCACCGACCGGGGTGAGGGCGACGCCCTGCCGGTCGCGGGCGAAGAGCTGCGCGCCCAACTGCCGCTCCAGCGCCCGTATCTGCTTGCTCAGCGCGGGCTGCGAGACGAACAGCCGCTCGGCGGCGCGGGTGAAGTGCAACTCGTCGGCGACCGCGGCGAAATACCGCAGGTCCCGTCCGTGAACGTCCATAACCATCGGCTATCACGAGGGGTCTTGGACGGGCAAGGGGCGCCGCCCGCAGTCTTGGACGCAGCGGGGGACAAGGCCTCCGCAACGGACACGGCAGGGAGTCGGCGATGAACAAGGTGTGGCTGGTCACGGGTGCGAACAGCGGCTTCGGCCGGGCGATCACCGAGGCCGCGGTGGCGGCGGGCGACGTCGTGGTGGCGGCCGCGCGGCGGGTCGGCACCCTGGAGGACCTGGTCGCGGCCCACCCCGACCAGGTGGAGCCGCTCGCGCTGGACGTCACGGACCTCGCGGCGGTCGACACGGCGGTCACGGACGTCCTCGCCCGGCACGGCAGGATCGACGTGCTGGTCAACAACGCGGGCCGCGGGCACGTCGGCGCCTTCGAGGAGACCGGCGACGCCGAGCTGCGCGAGCTGTTCGAGGTGCACGTCTTCGGCCCGGCCGCGCTGGTGCGGGCGGTGCTGCCGTCGATGCGCGAGCGGCGCTCGGGCGCGATCGTCCAGATGAGCAGCATGGGCGGGCAGATGTCCTTCGCGGGCTTCTCCGCCTACAGCGGCACGAAGTTCGCCCTGGAGGGCATGACGGAGGCGCTGGCCGCCGAGGTCAACCCGCTGGGCATCAAGACGCTCGTCGTCGAGCCCGGCGCCTTCCGCACCTCGCTCATGGCGAACCTCACCGCGAGCCCGGCGATCGGTGACTACGCGCCCACCGTGGGCGCGACCCGCACCAACAGCGCGGCCAGCGACGGCATCCAGCCCGGCGACCCGGCGAAGGCCGCCGCGCTCATCCTCGCCGCGCTCGACGCCGAGGTCACCCCGCTGCGGCTGCCGCTCGGCGAGGACGGGGTGGAGGCCGTGCTCGGCCACCTCGACCAGGTCCGCGGCGACATCGAGGCCTGGGAGAAGCAGACCCGCGCGACCGCCTTCGACGCCTGAGCGGCAGTCCGGTGGACGCGCGGACGTACGGCCAGGAGCCCTGCCTCCCCCCGTGGAGGCAGGGCCCCGGCCGTACGGGACCGGAAGGGCTCAGCGGCGGGTGAGCCCGTGGTGGACCGCGGAGACCAGCTCACCGTCGGACGTGTCGCCGTCGAGCGACCACATCATGGCGCCGCCCAGGTGCGCGCCGCGGATGTACGCGGTCTTGGCGGCGATCACCTGCGGGTCGTCGTAGGTCCAGAAGTTGGTGCCGTCGTAGAGCCAGGCGAAGCCGTTGCGGGTGTCCCGGTGGACGGTGTAGGTCCCGGACTGCGCGAGGACCTTGAGGGCGTGGTAGTCCTCGTTGCCGGCCTGCCAGGTGGCGGGCGCCGGGCCCGTGGAGGACTGGAAGAGACCCGCGGTGCCGCCGTCGGGCACGCCGGTCCAGCCCTGGCCGTAGAAGGGCACGCCGAGCACCAGCTGCCGGGCCGGGGCGCCGCGCCTGAGCCAGTCGCCGATCGCCTGGGTGTCGCTGAAGTCGTTCGGGACGGGCGAGGTGCGCGGGGCGCGCAGCGCGGACTGCTGGTTGGTGGTGGCCTCGTAGGGGCCGTGGAAGTCGTAGCCCTGCACGGTGCCGAAGTCGAGGTACTTGAAGATCTTCCGCGCCTCGAACCCGGCGTCGATCTTCGCGGGCGCGGCGGGCAGGAAGGCGCTCAGGTCGTAGTGCTTGTGGGTTTTGCGGCCGTACGCGTCGAGCTGCTCCCGGAACTCGGCGGCGAGCGCGGTGAAGTTCTTCTTGTCCTCGGGGCGGTAGACGGTGTCGGTGTCACCGGAGGAGCCGGGCCACTCCCAGTCGATGTCGACGCCGTCGAAGAGCCCGGCGGCCGAGCCCGGACCGCCCTTGCCGTCCAGCAGCGGGAGGTTGCCCTTGATGAAGATGTCCAGGCACGAGGCGACAAGTGCCTTGCGGGAGGCGGCGGTACGGGCCGCGTCCGAGAAGTGCGTCGACCAGCCCCAGCCGCCGATCGAGATCAGCACCTTCAGCTTCGGGTTCTTGGCCTTGAGTTCGCGCAGCTGGTTGAAGTTGCCGGCCAGTGCCTGGTCGGCGGTGTCGGCGGTGCCGTCGACCGAGGTCGCGGCGTCCACGGGGTGCTGGTAGTCGGCCCAGGCGTCGCCCTCGCCCGCGATGTTGGCCTCGAAGCACTTGCCGTCGGCGCCGATGTTGGCGAACGCGTAGTTGAGGTGCGTGAGTTGGGCGGCGGCGCCGGAGGTCTGGACGTTCTTCACCTGGTAGTTGCGTCCGTAGATGCCCCACTGGGTGAAGTAACCGACGCTTTTGTAGGTCGAGTTGGAGGAGGGGTGGCCACTGTGGGCCTGTGCGGTGCTGCCACCGGTGACGGCGGGCAGGACGGCGACCAGCGAGAGGGTGGCGGCCGCGGCGGCCATCCGGCCGAGAGTTCGTCGACGCATGGCGTGAAGTTATTGGTCTGGACCATTAGCGTCAAGAGGTGGACCACCCCTTGGTGCCGGACACCGGCCGGGCGGCACACCCCCGGAGGCGGAACGGATGCCTCCTGGTGGTACCCGCACCCGCGGCGGGCGCGGCCCGTAAACTCCCCGCGTGGACATACCCCCGCCGCCTCCGCCCCCGCCGTCGCCCGACGACGCGCAGCCGTCCGGCGTGCCGCCGTACCCGGGTGCCCCGGGCCAGCAGCCGCCGCAGAACCCGTACGCCGCTCAGGCCCAGGAGCCCACGCAGGCCGCGATGCCCGGCCAGCAGTTCCAGCAACCGCCGGTTTCCGGCCAGCCGCCGCACAATCCGTACGCCGCCCCGGCCGACAACCCCTACGCCGCCCCGGGCGCCCCGGCCGGCAACCCGTACGCCGCCCCGGCCGACCCGTACGGCACCTCCGCCGGCCAGCCCGCGTACGGCTACCCGGGCGCCCAGCCGCAGACCGGCTACGGCTACCCCGGACCCGCGATGCCCCCGCCCTACCCGGGCCAGCCCGGCTGGTACGGGCAGGAGCGGCGCACCAACGGGATATCCATCGCCGCGCTGGTGACCGGCATCATCCCCTGCACGTTCTTCCTCGGCATCATCTTCGGCCTGGTCGGCATCAAGCAGGTCAAGCAGCGCGGCGAGCGCGGCAAGGGCATGGCGATCTCGGGCGTCGTCCTCGGCGGCGTGTGGGCGGCGCTGATCGCCGTCCTCATCACGCTGGGCGCGATGGGCAAGCTGGACGACGGCAACACGCAGGTCATGGACCTCAAGTCCGGCCAGTGCTTCAACACCGTGAACGAGAAGCTGTCGGACTTCGGCAAGACCCCGGACGACAGCAAGGTCACCACGGGTGTGGACGTCGTCGACTGCGCGAAGGAGCACGACGCGGAGGCATACAACGTCTACCAGATCCAGGCCGCGGACGACGCCCCGTACCCGGGCGTGGAGAAGGTGAGCGCGGAGGCGCGGACCACCTGCCTGAAGTACGCCGGCACCTACCTCGACGGGCGCGAGCCCAAGGCCGGGACGGGCATCTTCTACTACATCCCGCCCGCCTCCAGTTGGGCGCAGAACAAGCGCCAGGTGATCTGCTTCTTCGGCTTCCCGAACGGCAAGCAGGCCGGAACGGTCAAGGACCAGGTCGGCGGCGGCGACACGACGAGCGACGACCAGGAGAACGGGGACGACCGCAGCGGCGTGGGCGTCTGACGTCTTCGGCGGCCGGGCGGCCGGGCGGCCGGGCAGCGAGGCGGTCAGGCGGTCCTGTCCGTGTGCGGGCGAGTCCGCGGAACGAGCCGGGTGTGCGCGGGGGCGCGCGCCCGGCTCGTTTGCGGTGCGTCACCAATAAGCGGAGGGTGAAGTTCAGGGGAGAGGTTGCGGACGGGTACCGAGGGTTGTCAAGCTGTCGCGGACAGTCAACCCCTTGGGAGGGGCAGCCGTGGCATTCGGTGAGCAGCCCGCATACCTGCGCGTCGCCGACGACCTGCGCCGCAAGATCCTCGACGGCACGCTTCCGCCGCACGCCCGGCTTCCCTCGCAGGCCAGAATCCGCACCGAGTACGGGGTCTCCGACACCGTCGCGCTCGAAGCGCGCAAGGTGCTGATGGCCGAGGGATTCGTCGAGGGCCGCTCCGGCTCCGGCACGTACGTCCGCGACCGGCCCCGGCCGCGGCGCATCATCCGCAGCGGCTACCGCCCCGCCGGGCCCTCCACGCCCTACCGGCAGGAGCAGGCGGACGAAGGCTGCAAGGGCAGCTGGGAGTCACGCAGCGTGCAGGAGGGCGCGAGTCTGGACGTCGCCGAGCGGCTGCGCATCGAGCCCGGCGAACGCGTCATGCGCACGCAGTACGTCTTCCGCACCGAGGGCGAACCCACCCTGCTGTCCACCTCCTGGGAGCCCGTCGCCCTCACCGGGCGCACGCCGGTGCTCCTCCCCGAGGAAGGCCCGCTCGGCGGGCAGGGCGTGGTGGCCCGGATGGCCGCGATCGACCTCGTCGTCGACCACATGGCCGAGGAGGTCGGCGCCCGGCCGGGCCTCGCCGCCGAGACCGCCGCGCTCGGCGGGGTACCCGGGCACGTCGTGATCGAGATCCGCCGGACGTACTTCGCGTCCGGGCGGCCCGTCGAGACCGCCGACGTCGTCATCCCCGCCGACAAATACCGGGCGGTCTACCACCTGCCCGTGCGCTGACCCGGGCCCCGCGCCCGCCCCCGGCACCCCGCCGCGACCTGCGGCCGGGTGCCGGGGTCCGTTGTGCCGCCGCCGCCCGTGGGCCCTCGAACTCCTGGCCGGATCGGTACCTCTTCGTGTCATTCCGTACCCGCGCTGTGAACCTCGGGCGTAGGGTCGGGCATATGCGCATCGCCGTTTCCTCGGACATGGACGAGTCGGCCGCCCGGCTGCTCGTCGACGAACTGCGGCGCCGCGGGCACGACGTCGAACTCCACGGCGCGCTGCGCGACGGCGACCGCGCCGACTGGGCCTGGAGCGCGGAGGCGGCGGCGCGCGCCGTCGCACGCGGCACCGCCGACCAGGCGGTCGTCTGCTGCTGGACGGGCGCGGGCGCGTCCATCGCGGCGAACAAGGTCCCCGGCGTCCGCGCCGCCCTGTGCGCCGACGCGTACGCGGCGCACGGCGCGCGCGTCTGGGCCGACGCGAATGCGCTGGCGCTGAGCCTGCGCACGTTGTCCGGGGGGATGCTCGTCGAGGTTCTCGACGCGTGGTTCGCCGCGGACGCGGCCGGCGCCGCGGGGGAGCGGGACGATGCGGACCGGGCGAACATCGCGCACGTCGGTGCGATCGAGAAAGAATCCGACGCCGAACTCGAAGGAGCTTGAGGGACATGACGTCCGACCTCGTATGGGCGCTCATACGCCAGGACGACGGGACGAACCGCTACCGCGTGGGGCGCTACGCCACCCGGGCCGAGGCGGAACGCGTCGGCGACCTCCTGGACGGGTGCGGGCGCGAACACGGTACGGGTGACTCGCGTCGGCGGTACGTGGTGGAGCGGATCGCTCCGCGGGTGGTGCATGTCTGAAAAAGGGGGGGCGCTCCGTTCTGCGTGGTGCGGTGCGCTGTGCGACCTTCTGCCCGTGGGGGCTGAGCGCGCAGTTCCCCGCGCCCCTTTCGCGGCGCGCCGCAGGCTGGGTCGGGGGCCGCCACGGGGCACCTCCTCGGAATGCGCGTTCGGCCTCGTACCGAGTTGGTGAGCTCCTCCCAGCGCATTCCTGCGGGGGCACCCCGCACCGTCCCCCTCCGGGCCGGTCTGGCGGCTGCCTGCCGGTGGGGGTGAGCGTTTTTAGGGGCGCGGCTGCGGGGGAGGGGTCTCGTTTTTAGGGGCGCGGGGAACTGCGCGCTCAGCCCACCACCGGCGGACGGTCGCGCGACGAACCGTGAGACGCAGCCCGGGGCGCCCCGGCGGGTAACGCGTAGCTCGTTCTCTGACTAAGGTCAGGGAATGGAGAGCGAGCAGCGGCGGCAGGTGCGGCGGTTCAGTCGGGTGGTCACGGCCAGGGTGGGGGTGCTCGGGGAGGGGTATTTGGGGAGGGCGCGGGCGTACGGGGAGTCGCGGGTGTTGTGGGAGATCGGGGTGGAGGGGCGGGACGTGCGGGAGCTGCGGGAGCGGCTCGGGCTGGATTCGGGGTACATGAGCCGGTTGCTGCGCGGGCTGGGGGCGGCCGGGCTGGTGGTGGTGGAGCCGCGGGCGGGGGACCGCCGGGTGCGGACGGTGCGGCTCACGGAGGCGGGGAGGGTGGAGCGGGAGGCGCTGGAGGAGCGCAGTGAGGAGTTCGCCGGGAGTCTGCTGGCGCCGCTCAACGAGGGGCAGCGGGAGCGGCTGGTGGCGGCGATGGGGGAGGTCGAGCGGCTGCTGACCGCGGGGCTGGTGACGCTGGACGAGGTGGATCCGGAGCATCCGGACGCGCGCGCGTGCCTGCTCGCGTACTTCGCGGAGCTGGGGGAGGCGTTCGAGACGGGGTTCGACCCGGCGCGGAGTCTGCTGCCCGACGCGGGCGGCCTGCGGCCGCCGCACGGGGTGTTCCTGGTGGCACGGCTGTACGGGGAGGCGGTCGGGTGCGCCGGGCTGAAGCTGCCGGCGGGGCGGCCGGCCGAGGTCAAGCGGATGTGGGTGGCGCCGGGGGCGCGGCGGCTGGGGCTGGGGCGGCGGTTTCTCGCGGAGCTGGAGGCGCGGGCCGCGCGGGCGGGGCACGACACGTTGCGGCTGGACACCAACAAGGCGCTGGGCGCGGCGATCGGGCTGTACCACGCGAGCGGTTTCCGGGAGGTCCCGGCGTTCAACGACGAGCCGTACGCGCATCACTGGTTCGAGAAGGACGTGGCCGCCGGGCGCCCGTAAGGCCCCCGCCAGGGAGCGCGAGGTGCGGGGTGTGGGGGAATATCGGGGGGAAAGGGATGAATCCCTCTGAGTGGCCGGCGGATCCGGCCTGACCCGGTCGGGGGTGTGAGCCATGAGCACCAGCGGCGACACCCCTGCCCCCGACGGCCCCGCGCCGGACCGGGCGCACGCCCCGCCGCAGGGGGCGGGCGGCGGCGGCCGGATGCCCGCGACGGGCACGCTGCTGGACACGCTGCGGGTCGCGGTGGTCATGCTCGACACCACCGGCCGGGTGCTGCTGTGGAGTCCGCTGGCCGAGGAGGTGCTCGGGTGGGCGGGCGAGCACATCGTGGGGCGCCGGGTCGGCGGGCTGTTCGGGCCGGGCGGGCACACCCCGGAGGGTGAGCCGGTCTCCCCGCCGGTGCAGACCGCGGCCGAGGCCGAGCGGCTGCTCGGGGAGCTGCTGCGGGAGGGGCGCTGGGAGGGCATCCTGTCGCTGCGGCACCGCGACGGGCACACCGTGCAGGTGGAGGCGCGCGCCTCGCTGCTGGTGGACGGGGACGGGCGGCCGTTCGTGCTGGCCTCGCTGGTGGAGACGAGCCGGCTGCGCACCCTGGAGCACGATCTCGCGGCGCTGGACTCGCTCTTCGACTCCTCGCCGCTGGGTGTGGCGATCTTCGACAAGGAGCTGCGGTACGTCCGTGTCAACGACGCGCTGGCCGGGATGAACGGTGTGCCGGCGGCCGCGCACATCGGCCGTACGGTGGCCGAGGTGATGCCGGACGCACCGACGGCCGAGTCGCTCACCGCACTGCAGCGGGACGTGCTGGTGACGGGGCGCCCGGTGATCGACCTGGTGTCGCCCGCGCCGGTCGGGACGGGCCACCGCTCGGTGTCGTACCACCGGCTGGTGGACCGGGCCGGGCGGGTGCTGGGGATCAGCGCGACCGTCATCGACGTCACCGAGCGGGTCGAGGCCGCCGCGAAGGCGGAGCGGGCGCGGCGGCGGCTCACGCTGCTCAACGACGTCGGCTCGCGCATCGCCGGGCAGCTGGACGTGCGGCGCAACGCCGAGGAGCTGGCCTCCGCGCTCGTACCGGACTTCTGCGACTACTCCGGTGTGGTGCTGCACTCGCAGCTCGCCGAGGGCGGTGAGCTGCCCTCGGCGACGTACACCGACAACACCCCGATGCGGCAGACCGGCGTCGGCGCGGTCAACTGGAACTCCGACGTGGTGCGGATGATCCGGCCCGGACAGGCGATGTCCTTCGACCGCAAGTCGCCCTTCGGGCAGGTGCTCGCGACGGGGCGGCCCAAGCTGCTGTCGTCCAGCGACGAGCTGGCCAGCATGACCTTCCCCGACGACCCGAAGGTGCGCGCGACCTTCGCCGTCGGCATCCGCTCGCTGCTGGTGCTGCCGCTGCGCGCGCACGGGGCGGTGCTGGGGCTGCTGATCGTGAGCCGGGCGGAGGGCCGCGAGGGCTTCGACCAGGAGGACGTCGCGCTCGGCATGGAACTGGCCGACCGGGCGGGCGCCGCCCTGGACAACGCGCGGCTGTACGTGCGCGAGCGGGAGGGCGCGCTGATGCTCCAGCGGTCGCTGCTGCCGCGCTCGACGCCCGCCGCGCCCGGCGTGGACGTCGCCTACCGCTATGTGCCCGGCAGCAGTGTCGCCGAGGTCGGCGGCGACTGGTTCGACGTGCTGCCGCTGGCCGGCGGCCGGGTCGCCTTCGTCGTCGGCGACGTCATGGGCCACGGCCTGGGCGCCGCCGCCACCATGGGCCGGCTGCGCACGGCCGTCCGCACCCTGGCCGCGCTGGACATGAAGCCCGACGAACTGCTGCGGCGGGTCGGCGAGCTGGGCGAGGACCTGGCGCAGAGCCCCTCCGAGGGCTGGATGGCCACCGCCGTCTACGCCGTCTACGACCCCTCCACGCGGCGCTGCGCCATCGCGCAGGCCGGTCACCCGCCGCCGGTCGTCGTCGAGCCGTCGCAGGACGGCGGGCAGCGCGCGGCGCGGCTGCTGGACCTGCCGCCGGGGCTGCCGCTCGGCGTCGGCGGGGGCGGGTTCGAGACCACCGAGCTGGACATCCCGGACGGCACCGTGCTGGTGCTCTACACCGACGGCCTCATCGAGTCGCGGCGGCACGACATCAGCACCGGCCTGGAGCGGCTGCGGGCCACCCTGAGCCGCCCGCTGGACTCCCTGGAGGACGCCTGCGACGGGCTGCTGGCCACCATGGAACCCGGCCGTGAGCCGGACGACGTGGCGCTGCTGATGGCCCGCCTCGGCACCCTCCCGAGCGGCTCGACCGCCGCCTGGTCGTTCCCCGCCGAGGCCAGCGCGGTGCGGCTGGCCCGCCGCCGGGTGCGCGACACGCTCGCCGAGTGGGATCTGCCCGAGCTGGTGGACGTCACCGTGCTGCTGGTCAGCGAGCTGGTCACCAACTCGCTGCGGTACGCGCACGGGCCGATCGGGGTGCGCATGGTGCGTGGCGGCTCGCTGCTGGTGGAGGTGTCCGACCCGCTCCCGGACCCGCCGCAGGAGCGGGTGGCCACCGCGGAGGACGAGGGCGGGCGCGGCCTGCAGCTCGTGGCCGGGGCGTCCCGCCGCTGGGGGACCCGGCACGGGCCGCTGGGCAAGACCGTATGGTTCGAACTTGCACTACCGTGACGGGTGGGGTGGACCGCAGGTACGGTGACCGCGGCCGCCGCAGGTCACAGGCGTACGGGGGGCGTGGGAACGCTCCCAGCGTGCGCCGGGCGCCCACCCGCCCGCGATCACCGAAAGGGTTCACCCGGCGCGTGCCGGGTATTCCGAAGAGACGAGAGCGAAAGGCGAGGCCGCGGTGGTCAGGGGAGGGCCCCCGTACCCCGGGAGCCGAGATGATGCTGTGATCGACAAGACCGTGTGCTGGACGGTCCGCATGCTGAATACTCAGCTCCAACCGGTCCATGTGTGCTGAGCTGGAGGGGTCGGGCGAGTGAGCGACATGCCAGCAGGGGCGGTTCCGCCCCGGGCGGACGACGCGGACGCGGCGACGACCGCGGTCTGGCAGTCGAGTCCGCCCGGTTCCCTCTACGACTACATACGCGTCGCGTCGTTCTCGCTCGGGCCCGACGGCCGGATCGACCAGTGGAGCGACCGCGCCGCCGAGTTCTTCGGCATCTCCGCCGACGACGCGATCGGCCGCGACCCGGTCGCCGCCTTCGCCCCGCCGCACGTCCAGCGGGCCGCCCACGAACGGCTCGGCGAGATCCTCGACGGCCGCGAGTGGACGGGCCTGGTGCCCTACACCGACGGCGCCGGCGGTGAAAAGCTCGCCGAGGTGTACGTCATGCCCGCCGACCGCGGCGCCCTGTGCATCGCGGTGGACGTGGCCACGCTGCGGCAGATCGAGACCGACCTGGCCGCCTCGCAGGCCGTCTTCGGGCAGTCCCCGATGGGCTTCGTGCTCTTCGACACCCGGCTGCGGCTGATCCGCGTCAACGACCGCTTCGCGACCGTCTTCGGCCGCCCCGCCGAGGAGCACCGCGGGCGCGGCCCGCACGACTTCCTGTCCCGCGTCGAGGCCGACCGGCTCACGGCCGCGCTGCGCCAGGTGGTGGAGACCGGCGAGCCCGTCCTCGACATGCCGCTCGTCGGCACCGTGCCCGGCGACCCCGGCCGCCGCCGCTGGTCCATGTCGCTCTACCGGCTGCACAGCGCCAGCGGCCGCGCGATCGGCGTCGCGGGCCTGGCCATGGACGTCACCGGACGCCAGCGGGCCGAACGCGAGGCCGCCCACGCCCGGCGCAACCTGGCGCTGCTCAACGAGGCCGGCTCCCGTATAGGAACCTCCCTCGACCTGGAGACCACCGCCCGCGAGCTGCTCGGCGTGGCGGTGCCGCACTTCTGCGACCTCGCCTCCGTCGACCTCTACCAGGCGCTGCTGGTCGGCGCGGAGGATCTGGGCGGCACCACCGACGGCAGCGGCGAGCTGCGCCGGGTCGCCTTCGCCAGTTCGGTGTCCGACGCGCCCGTCGCCATGGCCGGGGACGACGACGACACCTCCGCCGAGGAGGGCCCCGTCTCCGTCGGCGCCGTCCACCGCTACCGCTTCAGCTCCGCGAGCGCCCGCGCGCTGCGCACCGCCCAGCCGCAGGTCCTCGACGGCGACGGCGGGCAGGACCTGGGCGGCGCCCTGGTGCAGTCCACCCTCGTCGTCCCGATGGTCGCCCGCGACACCGTCCTCGGGCTCGTCCAGTTCTCCCGCGCCAAGGGCAGCGAGCCGTTCGCCGAACGCGACCGCATGCTCGCCGAGGAACTGGCCGCGCGCGCCGCCATCTTCATCGACAACGCCCGCCTCTACCGGCGCGAGCACGAGCGCGCGCTCATCCTCCAGCGCAGCCTGCTGCCGCCCGACGACCCCGAGGCCGCCGGTCTCGACATCGCCTGCCGCTACCTGCCCGGCAGCATGGAGACCGAGGTCGGCGGCGACTGGTTCGACGTCATCGAGCTGCCCGGCCACCGCACCGCCCTCGTCGTCGGCGACGTCATGGGCCGCGGTCTGCGCGCCGCCGTCGCCATGGGCGAACTGCGCACCGCCGTACGCACCCTGGCGATGCTCGACCTGGAACCCGGCGAGGTGCTCAGCGCGCTCGACGAGGTCGTCCGCGGCCTCGGCGCGCCCACCCCCGGCCGCACCCGGCGGGCCGCCGCCAAGGAGCGCGGCGACTCCGACCTCACCGAGGTCTACCTCGCCACCTGCGTCTACGTCGTCTACGACGCCGTCACCCGGCGCTGCACCATCGCCAACGCCGGCCATCTCCCGCCCGCCGTCGTCGAACCCGGCGAACAGCCCATGCTCCTCGAACTGCCCCGCGGGGTGCCGCTCGGCGTCGGCGGCGAGCCCTTCGAGGAGAGCGAGGTCGAACTCGGCGAGGGCGCGCTGCTCGCCCTCTACACCGACGGCCTCGTCGAATCCCGCAACCTCCCGCTGGACGAGGGCCTCGACGCCTTCCGCAGCTCCCTCGACGGGCCCGAGCGCCCCCTGGAGGACATCTGCGACCACGTCCTCGCCACGCTCGACACCGCCCACGGCGAGGACGACATCGCCCTCCTCATGGCCCGCATCCAGGGCCTGCCCGCCGAGCAGGTCGGCGACTGGTCCCTCAAGCCCCAGCCCACGTCCGTGGCCCGCGCCCGCGAACTCGCCCGCGACCAGCTCCTCGCCTGGGACCTCGGCGACCTCGTCGACACGACCGAACTCCTGGTGAGCGAACTCGTCACCAACGCGCTGCGGCACGGCTACGGCGACATCCGCCTGCGGCTGCTGCTGGACCGGACGCTGGTGTGCGAGGTGTGGGACAGCGCGCTCGTCCAGCCCCGGCGGCGCCGGGCCCGCGACACGGACGAAGGCGGCCGCGGCCTCCAGCTCGTGACGATGCTCAGCGAGAGCTGGGGCTCCCGTCGCACGCACCGCGGCAAGACGGTGTGGTTCGAACTGGCCCTCCCCGGACGGGGGTCGCCGCTGGCGACACCGTCGGTGGACGAGCTGCTCAGCATGTTCTGAGAGCCCCGGGCCGGTCAGGCCAGCCCGGCGGCGATCGCGCGGCGCACCGCGTCGGCACGGTCCCGGATGCCGGCCTTGGCGAACAGGTTGTTGATGTGCGTCTTGACGGTCGCCTCGCTCACGAAGAGCTTCTCGGCGATCGCCCGGTTGGGCAGACCCTGGCCGATCAGGGTGAGCACCTCGCGTTCGCGGGGCGTGAGATCCGCGGGCAGCTGCTGCCCGGACCCGGTCGGCCGGGCGCGGACGGTGGCCAGCAGCCGGTCCTGGACCTCGCGGTCCAGCACGGACTGGCCCGCGGCGGCCGCGCGGATCGCCCGGACGATGTCCTGGCGCCCGGCGTTCTTCGTCAGATAGCCGCGGGCGCCCGCGCCGAGCGCGGCCAGGATCGAGTCGTCGTCGGCGAAGGTGGTGAGCACGACGACGGCCACCCCGGGGTGCTCGTCGCTCAGTCTGCGGGTGGTCTCGATCCCGTCGAGCACGGGCATCCGCAGATCCATCAGCACCACGTCCACCGGACCGGCGGTGACCGCGGCAAGGACGCCGTTGCCGTCCGCGGCCGCCGCGACGACGTCGATGTCCTCGGTCAGATCCAGCACCGCGGCCAGCGGTTCGCGCACGGCGGCCTGGTCGTCGGCGACGACCACGCGCAACGGCCGGGGGTTCTCGGTGGGTTCGCTCATCGCGGGATCACTGCCTCCACGTGCCAGCCGCCCCGGTCCGGTCCCTCGGTGACCGGTCCTGCGGTGAGGGTGCCGCCCAGCAGGGCGACGCGTTCGCGCATGCCGATCAGCCCCATGCCGCTGCCGACCCCCGCGTCCACCGCACGGGTGGCGGGCCGGTTGCGGATCGTCAGCGCCGTCGAGGACACCCCGAAGACCAGCTCCACCCGCACCTCACCGCCCGGGGCGTGCCGTGCCGCGTTGGTCAGGGACTCCTGGGCGATCCGCAGCAGATTCTGCGTCACCCGGGCCGGTACGTCCCCGGGCGTGCCGGAGACGGTCAGGGCGTCGCGGTGACCGGACGACTCCAGCATCGCGGTGAGGCTCTCCACCAGCGGCAGCGCGTCCTCGCGCAGCGCGTGCACGGTCCACTGCGCCTGCTTCAAACTCTCCTTGACGAGGCTGTGGGCCTTGTCGTTGGCCGCCCTGACCTTCTCCAGGTCGCCGGTGTCGAGCAGCGCGTCGGCCAGTTCCAGCTGCATGTTGATCCCGGCCAGGGTGTGCGCCAGGACGTCGTGCACGTCCCGCGCGATCCGGCCGCGTTCGGTGAGCACGGCGGCCTGCGCCTCGGCCCGCGCCGCGCGCTCCGCGCTCTGGGCGGCCGACAGCGCGGCGTCCACCGCCTGGTGCTGGGTGCGGTTGAGCATCCCGATCATGACCGGGGCGCCGGTGGTGAGCCCCACCGCCCACGGCAGCAGGTCGTGACCCGGCCCGAGCTCGAAGTACAGCACCCCGCCGCACAGCAGGCCGCAGGCCACCGCCAGGACGACGGCCTGCCGGGCCGGCAGCCGGTATCCGATGTGGCCGCAGAGGAAGTAGGCGAACAGATACCCCGTCCCGCTGCGCTCGGCGCCGATCAGCGCGGCCGCCGCGAGCACACCCAGCGACAGCCAGACCAGAGCGGCCCGCGGCGGGACCCGGCCCGGAGGCAGCCCCCGGGCCAGCAGCGCCGCGCAGTTCAGCACGAACAGGACCGCGACCAGCAGCCCCCGCCCGCTGACGCCCATCGGCCGGATCGTCAGGGCCCCGCTCACGACGACCGCCGCGGTCAGGGCCCACTGCACCCGGGGATCCCGGCCCGGGACCGGCCGCGGGGCGGATCCGGAGGACGGGGCGATCTCGGCGGTGGGCACGGCCAGACGATAGCTCACGGCCGGACCGCGACACGGTGCGAGGCGGCGGGCCGCCCGGCGGTCAGCATCCGGCTCCGGACGAAGATCGTGGCCAGCCGGGTGACGACCTCGGTGAGCGCCATCAGGACGAAGGCCGCCACCCACGCCTGGTCGCTGGTGATGTGGTGGGCGACGCTGAACCGGGCGACGTCGTCCGCGCCGCCCCCGTGCTCGGTCCACAGCTGGAAGCCCATCCGGGCACCCATGCCGAGCACCCACAGGATCGCGGAGACCGCGCCCGCCTTGATCAGCACGTGCTCACCCGAGGTCCGCACCCGCGTGTAGACGCCGCCCGCCACGCCGAGCACGGCGCCCGCGCCCACGAGCGCCCCGATCAGCACCAGGTCGTTGCCCCCGGTGGGGACGGAGCCCAGATACGCGTGCGCCACGAAGGCCACGATCCCCAGCGGGATCAGGAAGGTCCTGAGGTCCAGCCGGCCCTCCCGCAGCTGCCGGAAGACGACGAGGAGAAGGGCGATGTCGGTGATCCACTCGGTCGTTGTCATGCCCCCAAGCCTGTTCCCGCACGGCCCGCGACGCCTGGACCCACGGGTGGAACCCCGGGTGGAGAAGGACGCCTACCCGGGGCCGCCGAAGGTGCCGGGGGTGGGGTGCTCGCCCGAGGCGCCGCTCGTCGCGCCGAAGGCACCGTGCGCAGGACGCAGCAGCCCGCCGAGGGCCGCCGGGGACAGCGGGGCACGGGCGGCGACGTCGTCCAGGGCCAGGCGCTGGGCCGCGCGGGCCAGACGGTCCGCCTCGCCCGGCGGGAGCCCGGACCGCTCGGCCCCCGCCAGCTGCGTACGGGCCGCGCAGCCGATCGCCCCGCGATGCGTGGCGACCAGGTCGCGCGCGGCCGCGACCTCGCTGCGCGCCGCGAACGCCGCGGGCGGCCCGTCGTCGGCCTCCCGCCGCAGTTCCGCCAGCGGATCGTAGGGGCCGGACGCGGGCCGCGCCGCGCCGAGCAGGGCGTCCGCCTCCCGCAGATCCGCGGCCCGCCGCGCGGTCGCCTCCGCGAGGGTCGCGGCCTGGCCGAGCGCGCCCTCGGCCGTGCGGACGAACACCGCGGCCCGCCCGTGGTCCGCCCCCACCGCCGCCCGCGCCAGGTCCAGCCGCTCCCGGGCGTAGTCCAGCAGCGCGCGGGCCTGCGCCGGGTGCCCGGCGACCGGGGCGAGCGGCTCCGCGCCGTACACCCCGGCGAGCGGCGCCAGCTCGTGCTCGGCCGCCGCGATCCGGCCCGGCAGCGCCATGGCCCGCGCCTCCGCCTGCTCCAGCAGCTCGGGGACGTCCGCCTCCAGCGCGCGCAGCCGGTCGAAGGCGTCCGCTTCCGCGTCCAGGCGCCGGTTGGCCTGGGTACAGCGGGAGAGGATCTCGTCCAGCAACTCCCGCCGGGTCGCCTCGTCGGACGTGCCCTCGTCGAGCCGCGCCCGCAGCCGGAAGGCCGCGGCCAGCTCCTCCCGGGCGTACTCCACCGCCTCCGCGAACGGCTTGACCGCGGGTGCACCCGCCTGCGCCGCCGCGAACCCGACATCCTCGTGGCTGGTACGGACCGCGTCGTCCGTCGCCACGAGCTGCCGGCTCGCCTCCGAATCCAGCTCCGCCAGCGGAGTGGGCCGCGGCCCATAACGCCGCGGCCGCACCCCCGTCCCCCCACCCGCCGCCCGCGGCCCCGTACGAGCCGCCGCGGACGGACCCCTGCGGCGTACGGCGACCAGCGTCACCAGCGCGACCGCGCCCAGCGCGACCACCGGGATCCACAGATCGGCTCCGCCGTTCTCCGACCCGGTCGAGGCGTACGCCCGCGGGGGCGCCGCGAACCCTGCCACGGCGCCGAGAGCGAGGAGCGCGCCGCGGGCCGCGCACCGCCGGGGGACCCACCGCCTCATGCGCATCGCGCCTTTCGCCGCGCCACACCACCGCGGGTGGCTGTTCTGGGAGGCTATGCGCGTCCGCGCGGTCCCGCGAGTCCAGTCCGCCCCCACGGTGGGGGCTTGCGCCCCGGGGTGCCTCTTGCGGTGGTGCTCGCGATCGTCCGCCGGTGGGGGCTTGTCGCGCAGTTCCCCGCGCCCCTTTCGCCCCGCGGTGCCTCTTGCGGTGGTTTTCGCGATCGTCCGCCGGTGGGGGCTTGTCGCGCAGTTCCCCGCGCCCCTAAAAACGAGAACCCTCACCCCCACCGGCAGGCAGCCGCTGAACCGGCCTGGAGGGGGACGGTGCGGGGTGCCCCCGCAGGAATGCGCTGGGAGGGGCTCACCTACTACGGGTGAGGGTGAAGGCGCATTCCGAGGAGGTGCCCCGTGGCGGCACCCGCCCATGAACGGCGGCGCCGCGAGGAGGGGCGCGAGGAACTGCGCGAGCAACCCCCACAGGCAGAAGGTCGCACAGCGCACCGCACCACGCAGAACGGAGCGCCCCCCGGGCGCACCGCAGAGCTAAGCGCGGCGGCGGATCTTGGAGCCGAGCCAGACGAGCGGGTCGTACTTGCGGTCGACGGCCCGCTCCTTGAGCGGGATGAGCGCGTTGTCCGTGATCTTGATGTGCTCCGGGCACACTTCCGTGCAGCACTTCGTGATGTTGCAGTACCCGAGCCCGTGCTCGTCCTGCGCGGCCGCGGCCCGCGAGGGGCCGCCGTCCTCACCCGCCGCGTCCAGCGGATGCATGTCGAGCTCGGCGACGCGCATCAGGAAGCGCGGCCCGGCGAAGGCCGGCTTGTTCTCCTCGTGGTCGCGGATGACATGGCACGTGTCCTGGCACAAAAAGCACTCGATGCACTTGCGGAACTCCTGCGAGCGCTCGACGTCGACCTGCTGCATACGGTATTCACCGGCCGCGACGCCCTTGGGCGGCACGAACGCGGGGATCTGCCGGGCCTTCTCGTAGTTGAAGGAGACGTCCGTGACGAGGTCCCGGATGACCGGGAAGGCCCGCAGCGGGGTGACGGTGACCGTCTCCTCGGGGGAGAAGACGGACATCCGGGTCATGCACATGAGCCGGGGCCGGCCGTTGACCTCCGCGCTGCACGACCCGCATTTGCCGGCCTTGCAGTTCCAGCGGACGGCGAGGTCCGCGGCCTGGGTGGCCTGCAGGCGGTGGATGATGTCGAGGACGACCTCGCCGTCGTTCACCTCGACCTCGTAGTCCTGGAGGCCGCCGCCTTCCGCGTCGCCCCGCCAGACCTTGAAGTGCGCTGTGTGGGTCACGCGTCAAGCTCCTCGTCGGTCAGGTATTTGCCCAGCTCGTCGCGTTCGAAGAGGGCGAGCAGGTCGGCCCGGATGGGCGGCATGGCGCGCTGCCGCAGGGTGATGCCCGCGGGGTCGGCGGCGCCGTCCGGCGCCGCCAGCTCGCACACGAGGTTGACCTTGCGCCAGGTGCGGTCCATGCCGGGGTGGTCGTCGCGGGTGTGGCCGCCGCGGCTCTCGGTGCGTTCCAGGGCGGCGCGGGCCACGCATTCGCTGACCAGCAGCATGTTGCGCAGGTCGATCGCGAGGTGCCAGCCGGGGTTGAACTGCCGGTGGCCCTCGACGCCGACCCGTCCGGCGCGCTCGCGCAGGCGGCCGAGCCGTTCGAGGGCCTGCTGCATCTCGGGGCCGCGCCGGATGATGCCGACCAGGTCGTTCATGACCTGCTGGAGTTCCTGGTGCACGGTGTACGGGTTCTCCGGCGGGGAGCCCGCGCCGTCCGTGGAGGAGCCGTCCGTGGAGGAGCCGTCCGCCGAGGACTCCGCCTCGAAGGGCCGCAGCACCTCCGCCGCGGCGGCGTCGATCTGTGCCTGGTCCGCCGCGGGACGCGCGTCGCCGAGGCCCGCGGCGTACTCCGCGGCGTGCAGGCCCGCGCGGCGGCCGAAGACGAGCAGGTCGGACAGCGAGTTGCCGCCGAGCCGGTTGGAGCCGTGCATGCCGCCGGCGACCTCGCCGGCCGCGTAGAGGCCGGTCACCCCGGTGGCCGCGGCGGTGTCGGGATCGACGTCGACGCCGCCCATCATGTAGTGGCACGTCGGGCCGACCTCCATCGCCTCCGCGGTGATGTCGACGTCGGCCAGTTCCTTGAACTGGTGGTGCATGGACGGCAGCCGGCGGCGGATCTCCTCGGCGGGCAGCCGGGTGGAGACGTCGAGGTAGACCCCGCCGTGCGGGGTGCCGCGACCGGCCTTGACCTCGGAGTTGATCGCGCGGGCCACCTCGTCGCGGGGCAGCAGCTCGGGGGGCCTGCGGTGGGTGTCGGGGTCGGAGTACCAGCCGTCGGCCTCCTCCTCGCTCTGCGCGTACTTCTCCTTGAAGACGTCGGGGACGTAGCGGAACATGAACCGCTCGCCCTCGCTGTTGCGCAGCACCCCGCCGTCGCCGCGCACCGACTCGGTGACGAGGATGCCCTTGACGGACGGCGGCCAGACCATGCCGGTCGGGTGGAACTGGATGAACTCCATGTTGATCAGCGGCGCCCCGGCCAGCAGCGCGAGCGCGTGCCCGTCCCCGGTGTACTCCCAGGAGTTGGACGTCACCTTGAAGGACTTGCCGACTCCGCCGGTGGCGAGCACCACGGCGGGCGCGTCGATCACGAACAGCCGCCCGGACTCGCGGACGTAGCCGAAGACCCCGGCGACGGCGTCACCGTCCTTGAGGACGCGGGTGACGGTGCACTCCTGGAAGACCTTCAGCCGCGCCTCGTGGTCGCCGGTCTCGGCGAAGTCCTCCTGCTGGAGCGAGACGATCTTCTGCTGGAGGGTGCGGATCAGCTCCAGGCCGGTGCGGTCGCCGACGTGCGCGAGGCGCGGGTACTCGTGGCCGCCGAAGTTGCGCTGCGAGATCCGGCCGTCCGCGGTGCGGTCGAAGAGCGCGCCCCACGTCTCCAGCTCCCACACCCGGTCGGGGGCCTCCTGGGCGTGCAGCTCGGCCATCCGCCACTGGTTGAGGAACTTCCCGCCGCGCATGGTGTCGCGGAAGTGCACCTGCCAGTTGTCGTGCGCGTTGACGTTGCCCATGCTGGCGGCGATGCCGCCCTCGGCCATCACCGTGTGGGCCTTGCCGAAGAGCGACTTGCAGATCACGGCGGTGCGCAGGCCCTGCTCGCGGGCCTCGATGGCGGCCCGCAGCCCGGCGCCGCCCGCGCCGACCACGACCACGTCGTACGCGTGCCGTTCGACTTGTGTCATCTCAGAAGAACCTCGGATCGTCGAATACGCCGCTGGCCACCAGGTACACGTAGAAGTCGGCGACGGCGACGCTGATCAGCGAGGACCACGCCAGCAGCATGTGGCGGCCGTTCAGCGCCCCCACCCAGCCCCACAGCCGGTAGCGCACCGGGTGGGCCGAGAAGTGCCGCAGCTTGCCGCCGATGATGTGCCGGCAGGAGTGGCAGGACAGGGTGTACGCCCAGATGAGCGCGATGTTGACGACGAAGACCAGGGTGCCGAGGCCGGCGTGGCCCCAGCTCCCGTCCGTCCCGCGGAAGGCGAGCACCACGTCGTAGGTGAGGATCCCGGCCACCACGAGGGCCAGGTAGAAGAAGTAGCGGTGGATGTTCTGCAGGATCAGCGGGAAGCGGGTCTCGCCGCTGTACTTCTCGTGCGGCTCGGCGACCGCGCAGGCCGGCGGCGACATCCAGAAGCCGCGGTAGTAGGCCTTGCGGTAGTAGTAGCAGGTCAGCCGGAAGCCCAGCGGGAAGATCAGCACCAGCAGCGCGGGGGACAGGCCCCACCAGCTGCCGAACAGGTGCCAGTCGGCGCCGCCGTCCATGTCCGTGCAGTTCGAGGCGAGGCACGGCGAGTAGAAGGGCGAGACGTAGGGCGCGGTGTAGTAGTCGCCGTTCGCGAAGGCCCGCCAGGTCGCGTAGACCACGAACAGGCCCAGCACCGTCGCGGTGACCAGGGGGGAGAGCCACCATTTGTCGGTGCGCAGGTGGCGGGCGGGGATCGCGGCGCGGCCGGGCGTGAAGACGCCGCGGCCGGGCGGAGTGACGGGAGTGGTTCCGGTGGCCAAAGGGGGACTCCGTACGGGAGGGGGCGCGCGGCGGGGCGGCGCGCACGGGCGTGACGCGGGGCGGGGCGGGGCCCGCGGGCGTCAGGGCGCGTGCCGGTGCGGCGAGCCGAGCCCCTCGTCCTCGGCGTCCGCCCACAGCCCGCGGTCGTACGGCGCGTCCGGCACGGTGATCATGTCCACCGGCCTGCCCTGCGCCGCGGCGGGCGCGGCCTCGCGCAGCAGGGACAGGCTGTCCCGCAGGTGGTCGGCGGCGGAGCGGACTCTGCGCAGGTCGAGGGAGTCGCCGCAGGGCTCGTCGAGGCGGGCGACACAGCGCATCAGGTCGTCGAGCCGGCGCTGGACCGACGTCAGGTCGTCGTGCAGGGACATGCTGTGCCCTCACCGTCCTTCACCATCTGCCGCCATTGGCATCGCGGTGCTGCGCCAGCGAGTGTCGCGCGTCACACCACTCCTTGTGAAGACGCGTGCACGGATTCGATCAGCGCGCGGCGGGTGGGCCGGACGGGTGGAGTGCGCCGGTGCCGTCGGCGGGTCGGGGGCGCGGCGCCGGTGGCGTCGTCTGGAGTGGGACTGCGAATAACCGGACCACCGGTAAAGCGGCCCATTCGATCATCGGAAAAAGTCCCCGGCGGAACCGACCGTCTCCGGCCGGCCGCCAGGGTCGCGGAGGAGCGACCTCATGAACCGCAGTGCGGCCCCGACCGCCATCCCCCCGGTGCCACGGGCGCGCGCGGTGCGAATCGCCGTGGCGCTCACCGCGGGCGCCACCCTCACGCTCAGCGCGGCCTGCTCGTCGGGCGGCGGCAACCACGCGGCCGGCACCGCGGGCACCGACATCGCGAGCGTCGCCCGCTCGGGCGTACGCGACGGCGGCACCCTGCGCTGGGCCACCGCGAGCGTGCCGCGCACCCTCAACGCCTTCCAGGCCGACGCGGACGCCGACACCGCGACGATCGCCGGCGCCACCCTGCCCACGATGTTCCGCCTCGACGCGCACGGGCGGCCGCACACCGACCCCGACTTCGTCACCAAGGCCGACGTCACCAAGACCGCGCCGAAGCAGGTCGTCACCTACCAGCTCAACCCCAAGGCGAAATGGAGCGACGGGCGAGCGGTCGGCGCCGCCGACTTCAGCGCCCAGTGGAAGGCCCTCAACGGCTCGAACTCCGCGTACTGGACCTCGCGCAACGCCGGGTACGACCGGATCGCGTCCGTCACCGAGGGCGAGGACGCGCAGCACGTCCAGGTCACCTTCAGCACGCCGTACGCCGACTGGCGCTCGCTGTTCAGCCCGCTCTACCCCAAGTCCGTCACGGGCGACCCCGACGCCTTCAACGACAAGGCCCGCACCGCCCTGCCCGCCGCCGCCGGACCCTTCGCCGTCAAGGACGTCGACGCCAAGGCCGGCACGGTGACGCTGGAGCGCAACGCCTCCTGGTGGGGGCAGCGCGCCAAGCTCGACAGCATCGTGCTCACCGCCGTGCCGCAGGGCAAGCGGGCCGCCGCCCTG